>NZ_JRJZ01000098.1:0-711 GCF_000800875.1 Cetobacterium sp. ZWU0022 | reverse complement strand
TAGAAGATATATTAATTGCTTGTGTTGATGGACTTACAGGATTTTCTAATGCCATAGAAGCTGTCTATCCTCAAACTCAAATCCAACAGTGTATAATTCATCAAATAAGAAGCTCTACTCAATTTGTGTCGTATAAAGATATAAAAGCATTAATCGCTGATCTAAAGCTAGTATATAAGGCAGCTACAGAAGAAAATGCGCTACTAAATTTAGAATTATTTGATGAAAAATGGGGTAAAAAATATCCTAAAATTGCAATATCTTGGAAAAATAACTGGCCTAGATTATCAACATATTTTAAATATCCTCAAGAAATAAGAACTTTAATTTATACAACAAATACAATTGAAGGGTACAATAGACAGTTAAGAAAAGTCACAAAAAACAAATCGGTTTTCCCTACAGATGATAGTTTGTTAAAGATGCTGTATCTAGCAACGCAAGACATTACAAAAAAATGGACAAGCCGTCAAAGAGATTGGGGACAAATGATTTCACAATTCCAAATATATTTTGAAGGAAGAATTTAAAATTAAGCGTATAAATTTATAAAATTAATAAAGTGGGAAAATTCATCCACTTTATTAAAATTACACTAAAATATTTAAAAATTGATATTTAAAAAGGGATGACTTAAAAATAAATCATCCCTAAAAAATATAAAATATTACTCTTAATTTTTAGAGTTTACACAAAATTTGAAGAAGACTC
>NZ_JRJZ01000144.1:0-1509 GCF_000800875.1 Cetobacterium sp. ZWU0022 | reverse complement strand
ATTTCAAAATAATTTCTCACTCTTGAATTATAAATCATTTATTTCCCTTAGGTTGACAGCCATGGACGGGACCCCTATAATAAATTAAATATACTGTATAACAAAGATACAGAAGAAAATTATTCAAATCTACTAGGACTATCTCAACATTTTTTATTATATCCACTGGTAATTTTACTTTATAACTTTTATGATGGAATAAATGGAATGAATAATAAAATAACAGAGGTTTCACCAAGACGAAATTATATAAGAATAGAAAATATATTAAATTTAATTGGTAAAATTGAATTAAAAGAAAAAATTATAAAGAAAGTTACAGAACAAAATATTAGAGAGGAATATAAAAAATTAAAGAAATATAGAAATACTGAATTTGCTCATATTGATAAATCAGAAATTAGCAAAAATTTTGGAGTAACTCAAAGTATAAAACATAAATTTGATAACAGTTGAAATATTTGATACAAACTATTATAACAAATTAGATGATCTGCAAGACGAATTTAAAGAATTAATAAGAATTTACAAAGTAGCAAATATTCTAAGAAATAAAGAATTTGAACAATATCGTTTAGAAAATTCTAATTTAACTGATGGAGAATTAGAAATAAATTTTATTAAGAAGTATTTTTAGAAGAGTTTAACACTTATGTTAAACTCTTTTCTAATTTTTTGTATTATGATATAATCTTCTTAGTGGTTGCCTACCCTAGAAAGGGGGTGAAGTTTCCAAATGGAAAGATTATTTTTAGTTATAGTCCTTTTTTTACTGCTAGTTAAGAAAGGGTACTAGGTAATCACTGACTAGGTGTCTCACCCACCTAGTCTTTTTTAATTGGCAAAATTCAGCTTTAAATAGCTCTTTTACCAATTATAAGATAAAGTTAGGTAATCAACTAAGGTTAAGAATAGAAATATGTTAAAATCAATTATATAAAGAATAACAAGCATAACAATAAAAACCTATAATCTTTATATAAGAAATAAAAATATATAACTATAAAAAATACCCTTTTTTATAGTTTTTCAATTAAAAATGAGGGTCTAGTCTATGCCCTCATTTTGGAATAAATGTATATAGGTTTGTTAATTAAAAAGCAAGGAATTATCCTTGCCAATTGTTTGTTTAACTTTAAAAACCTGTAACTTTTTTTAGTATATCAATTTTAAATAAAATCTTCAATAATAATTTTTATTTTTAGATTTGTTCTTAATTAATACAGTAGAAATTATTTAAAAATATATTTTGAATTTTTATACTTTAAACTCTCTAAAATTGATTTTAAGGCTTGTGTAAATGTTTTTATGAGTATTTTATTGTAAAATTGAATGAAATTGATTTTAAGATGATTTTAGGATGTTTAAAATATATTTTGAATTTTATTTTAGAGTTCAATTTTTAAATATATAAAATTTTATGTTTTAATTATTTTTTTGAATTTTTTTATTAAAAATAAAAATCGCTCTTTTTAAAAAGAATCTTTTTTCTTATTATTTAATAATATC
>NZ_JRJZ01000081.1:0-1348 GCF_000800875.1 Cetobacterium sp. ZWU0022 | reverse complement strand
CTTTTTTTATTATTTAGGAAATTATAATTTTTTGAAATTGTTCTTAAAAACACTAAAAATTAAGATGTAGTTAAAAAATGTATTAAAAGTTAATCTATTATTTTAGTTCATAGAAAAGCAAAATACCACAGTTACCTGTGGTTAGAAAACTTAAATTTTCTTCTTGAGCCTAAAATCAAAAATACCATATTTTTTATGGAAAAATATAGATAAAATCATATTAGATCCACATTGAAGACACTTTAACGGATTTATACCAAGCCATTTTTCTATGCGCTCGGCCCAAGTAAGTTTTGCAATAGCCTTTTGTTTTTTTAGGTGCTTAAGTTTTATTAAATTTTTTAATTCTTGGGAGAAGTTTCTGGAGTAAATACCGTATCTTCTAATCATTTTAAAACCTTTGGGAGGAATATGAGCAACTAATTGTTTAATGAACTTTTCTACTGGAAGTTCAAGAAATACCTTGTTTTTTTCAGGAAGTTGTTCATACCAAAAAGTAACGCTATTACCATCAAAATGAGTGATTCTATATTCAGCTAAAGGAGGTCTAGCGAGATATCTCCCTAAATACTTAAGAGCATTTAAAGAATTATAAACTTCAGTTCCTTTAACATCAATAAAAAACTCGATTTGATTTTTCCAAATAGAATTGATAATGTTTAAAAGCTTTTGATCATTAGGAAAAGCTTCTTTTAAAGCTGTAGTAACAATATATTTCCAAGAATTCTTAAATGGTAAATAAGGAAAAAAATCAACAGATTTCCATTGTAAGCTTTCTTTGAATCCACCACAAGTAATTAGGAGATGTAGATGTGGATTAAAATTAGATTTTCTGCCGAAGGTATGGAAAAAAGTAATGTATCCAAAATGAGTTATTTTATATTTTTTCCAAAAGTGATTTTTGAATACAGCATTAAGAGAATCAGAAATTGATGTTAAAAGTTCTCTATTATTAAGAAAAAAAGAACGTAATTCCTTAGGGATTGTAAAAAGAAGATGCTTATGCTTTTGATTAATCATTTGTTGATTAAGTTTATTAGACCAATTTTCGGTATATATCTTAGAACAACATGGACAAAATTTAGTTTTACAAGTAACGGGTTTACATGCGCGTGAACCACAATGAGGGCATTGATATTCTATTCTAGCAAAATCAAAATTTTTGCAGTTAATGGATTTAAAGACAGTATCTTTAATATGATTAAAGTAGTCTTTAGAAAAAAACTCTTGAATAGAATTTAAAATATTAGTATAATTGACAGAAGTAAAAATTTGTTTAATAGTATACATGGTGTAACTATTATATCAAAAAATTAGCTCTGTCACAAAAGTGGCAGAGCTTTTTTTA
>NZ_JRJZ01000168.1:0-5106 GCF_000800875.1 Cetobacterium sp. ZWU0022 | reverse complement strand
AATCAACAGAATAAGGGTGAAGTTGAATATGATATAAATATTCGTGAAAATCACGAAAGTGGAAAACCAACAACAGATTCTAAAGTTTACTATGGTCTTACAGATCATTTAACATTAGGAATGGGATATTTAAGAGAACCCGAACTAATAAATGATGAATATGAGTATTTGGACAAAGGAAGATTAGAAGCTGTTTATTCTGATTATATTTACTCACTACCATATACATTAAGAGTTGGTGGGGATAAAGTATTTAATGAGTTTGAGTATAAGGTAAATGAAAAAAATACCAAAGATGATTACTCCTATGACTTCTTAGGTCAAATAGATATTAAAAAAGTTAGATTAAGACTTGAACATGAAAGTAAAGGGGAGTTTTACGAAGATAAATACAAGACAAAATTCTATGTAAGATACACTCCTATAAAGGCTTTAGACCTAGAATATGAAAGAGAAGAAGCAACTAAAAGGGATGGAATCTATGGAATAGATTATAAAGAAAAAATTAATAAATACAGCATAGAGTATTCAAAAGCATATAAAGATTTATTATTAACTGGTGAATATGAATACCATACAGAAGATAAAGGAAAATATAGCTTTAATACTTATTATACAGGACTTAGAACAGCAACTCTTAAACTAGAGAATACTTGGAAAAATGATGGTAAAGATTATGAAGTTGCCTTCAGTATCTTTAGCAACGGAAATAGATTATTTGATTATAATTTAGAAGCTAGGTATTCAGAAGAAGAAAAAGATAAATTTACATTTAGATTCTCAACTAATTACAACAACTGGTTTGACTACGAAATGTTTATTGATAAAAAAGGAAACCAAGAACACAAATTCGGAATAGATCACATTACTGATTTAAGAAATCCAACTGCTAAAATCAAAAATATGGATAGTTCACCTCTTAAAGTTATTACATTTGTAGATAAAAATGATAACGACATTTATGACGAAGGAGAGGAACTTATTAAAAATGTTGAGGTTCAAATAGGAGAACAAAAGATAAATACCAATGAAAATGGAGAAGCTATGTTCTATGGAGTTCCAAATTATGTAACTTATGATTTAGAACCTAAGATTAAAAAACCTAATTTCCTATTAGGAAATAACAAAGTTCAAGTTCAAGGAAAAAATACAGCTACTATAGTAGCTCATATTCCTGTAAAACCTATGCTAACTTTAACAGGATTTATCAATGTAGAGGATATTTTAGAACTTAATTCAATTGACAAAATGAGATTGTATGAAGAACTTCTTGTAACTGTAAAAGATACAAATGGAAAAGTAATTGATAGGGCAATACCTGACGAACAAGGAATATTTGAAATATCAGGACTTTTACCTAAAAAATATTTAATAGAAGTTGTCTATATGGGAATAGATCATCAAATAGATGGTATCAATGATGAAATTGTAAAACTAACTTATGTAGATAAAACAGATAGTAATTACTATGTATTTAATATAAAAGAACATGGAATTTCTATGTTGAAAGGAGATAACAAGATATGAAAAATTTACTAGGATTTTTTATGCTAATTAATATATTAAGTTTTTCAAATGTAATGCCTACTATTCCAGTAATTCCAAATACGGGAAATACTGATATAGATATACCTAAATTACCTACTGAAGATAAAACAGAAAAAGATGGAAGTATAAGGAAGCTGCTATCTAATACTACTGTAATGATGGAATCTAAATTAAATGTAGTAGTTCCATTGGAGATTATCTCTGATGTAGATATAAAGGCTATGGTAGTAGATGATGAAAAGGTAGAAGTACCTTTTTCTTTAGAACTTAATAAAGAACCTTCTCTAAAAGACCATTATAAGGTCAAATATAGCCAAGATAAAATTGATATAGATGGTGATGGGAAAGTAGATACATATATCTACTCCCCAAAATTCCTTAATAAACGAATCATAGATGACAATATGATTGTTATAGAGGGAGCTAATATATCTAAAGAGGGTACTCATGAAAAGAAAGTGTACATGACAGTAGAGGTGAAACAGTAATGATAAAAAAGATTGTAATGATAATGATGTTGATATTAAACATCATTTCTTTTTCAGAAGTTCCACATACATATATTTATGATAACCCTGAAAAGGCTATAACAACAGCAGAAACTTTAAAGAAAAAACCTGATGGAGCTGAAATGAATATTTCAGTAACGAAGGTTAAAACCCAAGAAATAGAAGGGCTTTTCAATAAAGAAGATAAGAAAATTTATTTAACAATAAATGAATTAAATATGTCAGATAGGCTTATTATAACAGATACATTAAAGGATATTAAGAATCCTAGTAAATTAATGCTTTCTAAGAGCAAATATAACTACAAATATGATTATCCCGATATAAGTTTATCAACTGAAGGAATGGCTTTAAATTCAAAATTATACGTTATAGTGCTTGATTCAACAAACAATTTAAAATTTATAAAAAAAGTATCTTCAGTAAAAGAATATAAGCCTGAACTAGATACAGTAGTTGACAAAGTAATGAAAATGTTAATTCGTGGGAATGATGTTATTTTTGAATTTAAAAGAGATTATATGTGGCATTATAACCAAGTAATAACAGGAGAACATATAAGCGAACTAACAAAAGAAGTTGAAATTAGTTTCATGGCAACTTCACAATCTTATGGTTCACATGATGGAAGAAATAGAACAGGATATGGAAGAACTTTTGTTGATGTAATAGATGCAAATGGTACTTTAATAGAAACAAAAACTTTTACATGGTGGACGTATTTAGGAGGAGATAATAAGGTAACAGTTCCTTATAGAGTATATTATACGAATAAATTTGATAGACCAGTAACTGTGAAATTGAGATGGTCATTGGATTTGGGAGGATATAGAGCTCATGCTTTTAGTGAGAGATATGATATGTCTGTTATTAATAGAGTAGAGCAAGTATTTAGATATGTAGTAAGCCCACTTGAAGGAACTACAAATTTAAGTTTTAATGACAACTATCAAAAAAATTATGCTAATTTTAGCTCAACATCTTATGCAGATAGTAACGCATTAGTTCTAGAAAATACTGTTCCAGGAATGACTTTTTCAACATCAGGAACAGGAATAATTACTATGGAAGATGGAGATATTTTAGATATAAATGGAGTTCAAGCAAGTGTAGGAGCTTCAGGAAATCTTGGTGAAAGAGTAGTAAATATTGGGGATTTAGGATTAAAGTATAAAGTAGAAGGTGGAAAATTAAGATTAGGTTTAAATAGTTGGGGAGTTGTAGAACCTTTAAGGACAGCAACAATAAAAGTTTTTAGAGGAACAAAAGAAGTAACAAACCATATATTTAATATTCAAGCTCCAAAGAGATTAGAAGGTTCTTCAAGAATTACTCTAAAGGAATATTACCCAATTGATACATACATAGCCTTTAATTCAGTAAACCTTAATTCACCAGTTCCTTTAGCATTAGAAAACTCTATAAGGGATGTTGTTTTAGAAAGTTCAAGTCAACATGGACTTTCAACAATGCAACAAGGAGATATATTAGAAATTAATGGAGTTCAAAGTCAGATAGGAACTTCAGGTAATTTAGCTGAAAAAGCTCAAAATATAGACTCTTTAGCTTTTAAATATAAAGTAGAAAGTGGAAAATTAAGACTTGCGTTGACTGGATGGGGAGTATTAGAGCCAAGAAGGGATATAACTATTAGAATCATAAGAGGTGCAAATGAAATTAGTAAACATATAATGAATATAAAATCTCCAACAAAAGTACAAGGTGATAGTACATTAAAATATGATAATACATATCAAATTAGAACTTTTGCAAAATTTAAAGGATTAGATTTATCAATGCCGCTACCAATAGTTTTAGAAAATATCCAGGGTGTAACTTTAGAAAGTACAAATGGTGCAGGAATCCCATATATGAATCAAGGAGATAAAATATATATATCTGATAACTTTAGAGCTAGAAGAAGTAAAAGAGCAATTGGAGAAACTTATTATGAAATTGGAGCTTCAGGAACACTTGCAAAACAAAATATAAAACTAACAAATGGAGAAGTTGGTGTTCAAGTAGAAGGTGGAAAACTAAATTTAGCTTTAAACAATTGGACAGTAAATAAAAATGTAAATGTAAGAGTTCAAATAGTTAGAGGAACAAATCAGATTATGGATCATACATTCACATTAAAAGCTCCTGACGCACCATTTAACGTAATAAGTCAAGGTGTTTTAGACTTTGGTACGATAATTGCAGGAGCAAAGAATAGAATGGCTGAAACAGATGTTAAAATTGAAATGATAAAAGATGTAACAGATATTCAATTTAAACTAAATACAGATAGTCCAGAAATGTTTAATAAGAATGGAACTACGTTAAGAGCTAGAAGTCTTCAAGCTATTGTAAGTAAACAAGCAAATAGAAAATATTTAGTAAAAATTCAGGGTAAATTAGATGTGCCTGAAAATCAAGAATTAGGAGAATATTCAGGATCATTGATTTTAGAAATGAAAATAAAATAGGAGAATGTGAATGAAGAAATTAATATATTTATTGATTATTTTAAATACAATTATGATTAAAGCTGATAATGAAAATTATATATATAAGAGAACTTTAAATTACAAAAGTATTTTGGGAATTGAAAGTTCTTTAGAGAAAGAAACCACAGTAGATAGGAATGGACGTGTATATCAAAAGCTTACTAATAATATTCTTCAGAAAGATGGTAAAAATCTAAAAATAGAAGATATTTTAACAGAAGAAGGATTAGAAAAACTACAACTATTAGTTCAGAAAGATATTGATGATAACTTGAAATTACCTTTAGAAGAACAAGTTTATATAGAGACAAAAGTAACTTTAAATCCAAATAATATCTATTTTAAAAATGATAGTATAGTTGTAGCCTTTAAGCAATATGAAGTTTCATTTTTATATAAGCAAGTAATGGAATTTGAATATCCATTAGAATTAGTAAAAGAATATATAAAGAAAGGATAAAAAATATGAAAAATTTGATTTTAAGTTTATTTTTGATAACAAATATATTGAGTTTTGCAAAAGTAGAAATAAAAATGAAACTTCATATTGCTTAAAG
>NZ_JRJZ01000146.1:0-5542 GCF_000800875.1 Cetobacterium sp. ZWU0022 | reverse complement strand
CAGAAGAAATAGATTTTTTATCTTTTTCTTCTTTTTTATTTATATAAGTCTATAAAAGTAAACTTTTATAGATAGAAATTTTTGTATATATTTATTGTCTATAAAAACTTGTTTAATTATTTTTAACCTTTTGTCTCTATATACTTTAGAATATTGTAGACTTGTTTTCTATTAAAATGTATAATTTATAAAACATTTTATAGGAGATAACAGAATGAAATACTATTATGCGAGAGTTTCTTCGGAAACTCAGAATTTAGATAGACAGGTAGAACTTTTCAAAGAAATGGGAGCTAATGATAGGGTCATTTTTCAAGAAAAAAAATCTGGAAAATCTCTTGAAAATAGAGAGGTATGGAATGAGCTTTTAAATACCTGGATTAAGAGCGGAGATATTATTATTGTTAAAAACCTTGATAGAATTGGAAGAAATGCAAAAGAAGTTAGAGAGTGCATTCTAAATTTAGCTAAGCGAAATATAATTTTAGAATCTATCGACCAAGGATATCTAAATGATTTTTTAAAAGAAAAACTTTTAAATAAAAATGCGACTTCTCTTGCAGAGGCTATGATTAATGTCATACTTGATACAATGCTTGAAGTAGATTTATTAAAAGCAGAATGGGAGAGAAAAGAACTTAAAAAAAGACAGGAAGAAGGAATAAAAAGAGCTATTGCAAAAGGAGTTAAATTTGGTAGAAAAAAAAATAATGATATGAGAATCAAGTTTGAAAATATTTATCCATTAACAAGAAATAAAGATGCTTCAAACTATATACCAATGACTAAAGCTCTTGATATTATTGGATGTTCTAAAGCAATGTTTTATAAAATGAAAAAAGAAAGAGATGATGAAAATGGAGTATAGAAATACTATTCTTTCAAAAAGAGATAGGGAGGATATTTTAAAATTTTTGGTTAATGATAAAAATTTAAATACCCAATTTATACTTTCTAAAAATGAAATTTTAAGAATAAAAAAATTAAAGAAACCTTCTCATCAACTAGGATATGCTCTGCAGCTTATGTACTTAAAGAATAAAAATATAAATATAATTGAATATGTTCATATTATTCCAGAAAAAATAGTTAAATTTCTTTCTGAGCAATTAAATTGTACTGCTAAAAATTTAAATGAATATTGGGAAATTAAAAATACAAAAACTAGGTATTTTCAAGAAATTTTAGACAAGTTAGATTACATAAAATTTGAGTATGATCCTAATCTTGAAAAGGAATTTTATAGAATAGCTTTTTCTAATGGAAGTCCTTTAATTATGGTTAAAGAAGTATTAAAATTATTAAAAGGTAAAAAAATTGTAGCTCCACCACTTGCAATTATTGAGCATTTACTTTGGATAGAACTAGAAAAATCTGAAAATAAAATCTACCAAAATATAGTAGCTCAAATAAAAGATTTTCCGAAACTATATTCTTTACTCAACGTAGAAACTACTGGAACTTCTACATATTCGAGGTTAAAAAATATAAATGTAAATTCCAATTCTAATGGAGCTAAAGAACTTTTAAAAGCTATAAAAGAACTTGATGAATTTGGTGTTTCTTTAGACTTAAGTTTTCTTAGTGATAACAAACTAAAATATTTAGCTTTAGAAATTCAAAAATCTGATAAATTTAGAATAGATAAATTCTTTAATGATAATAAAAAATATTCATATTTAGCTCTATTCGTATATTTTAAGCGGAAAGAATTTGTAGATATGGTTATAGAGGTTACATCAACATATGCACATACTATATTGAAAAGAAGTCGTAAAAAATCTAGGATTTATACTCTTCAGAACCAGGAAAATCTTAGATTAAATTTTTTAAAACTTAAAGAGGTTGTTAAAAAAGTTATTAATTTAGAAGGAGTGGATGAGCTTAAAAAGTTGCAAAATCTTTTAGTTCCATTGAATGAGGAGTTAGAAGCTCAAGAAGAAGAATTAGAAGAGATTGATTTTCTTTTAAAATCTGGTCAGAGCTTTAATTATACAAATGAATTATTAGAATGTATTGAATTTAATAGCAATACAAAGCCTGAATTTATAAACTATCTAAAAGAATTTCCAAATTTAAAATACAAGAAAAAAATAGAATTAGATACATCTATCTTTAGTACCCAATGGCAAAAAAATATAAAAAAATTAGATTCAAACAAAAAAATAGTTGAATTAGCCTTGTTATATTCTATTAAAGATTATATTAGATCTGGAGATATTTTTGTAAGAGAAAGTAAGAAATACAATAGTTTCGATCATTATCTAGTTGAAACAGAAAACTTAGTTGGCACTGAAGAAGGAAAAAGTTTTTTAGAAAGTTTGAAGCTCCTTCTAAATATCCCTAAAAAATTAAATTTTGCAACTGATATCTCTGTTGATGAAAAAAGTATTTTTAGTGATAAAATTTATAGTTATTTCCCTAAAATTTCTATGACTGAAATTCTTTATGAAGTTAATTCCTGGACTGGAGTATTAGAACATATCAAAGAAAACACTAACTCCTCTGAAAAACAAAAAGCTTTAGTTGCAACATTAATGTCTAATGGGCATAATATAGGTTTCTCAAAAATGTCTATTTCAAGTTCTATAGACGAATCTACTTTGAGAAGAACTAGTGAATATTATTTTAATAACGAAGCTTTATCTAAAGCTCAAAAAAATCTTGTAAATTATCACCATTCTTTAGATATTGTTAAAAATTGGGGAAATGGTGAGAATTCATCTTCTGATGGAATGAGAGTTCCAATAAATTCAAAAACTATTTATGCAGATTATAATGCTCATTATGGAAATAAAGGTGGAGGCATATATAGACATGTTAGTGATCAATATACACCATTCTACGTGCAAATGTTAGAAGGAAGAGATAGTAATCATGTTTTAGATGGATTGCTTTATCATGAATCTGAACTTCAAATATATGGACATTCTACAGATACCGCAGGTTATACAGAACAAATGTTCGCATTAACATATTTACTAGGCTTTAATTTTAAACCTAGAATAAAGAATTTAGAACAGCAGCAACTTTATGCTTTTGAAAATATAGAAATAGATAATAGAAAATTTAAAAAAATAAATGAAAAGATAATACTTGAAAATTACAATGAAATCTTGAGAATGATTGAATCTATTAAGTGCGGTAAGGTAAAGGCTTCTTTAATTCTTAATAAAATAAATTCTTATAATCGTGATAATGGAGTAGCCAAAGGACTAAAAGAAATTGGAAGAATTTTAAAAACAAAATATATTTTAGAATATTTTTCAAATGGAGATTTAAGAAAAGAAGTTCAACAAATGTTAAATAAGGGAGAATCTATTAATTCTGTTGCAAGATTGATGTTTTTTGGAAAAAATGGAAGACTTAACGAAAGTTCAATAGAGAGTCAGTTAGAAAAAGCTAGTTGTTTAAATATAATGCTATCATCTTTAATTGTTTGGAATTCAAGATATTTAGAAAAGATCTACTCAATAGCAAAAAATGAGGAATGGTTTAGCGAAGATGAATTTAAAAGAGTTAGTCCTTTAGGAACTCAACATGTAAATTTTCTTGGAAAATATATATTTGAAGAGATAAAAATAGAAACAAAAGATGGATTAAGAGAAATCAAGGTTTAGAGGATACCCCTCAAAAGCCTTGATTTCATTGAGAAAGTTGTAAATTTGGTGCCGAAACGCAAAAAAACCGACGCGAGGCCTAAATAGTAATTAAGAGTATTTAAATAGTAAAAAAAACAAAATAAAAAGGATGCTTTTAGCACCCTTACATATCTAAGTTTTCTATATCAATTGAATTTAAAATTTCTTTCAATGCTATTAATTCATCTTTAGATAAAGTTATTCCTTTTCCCATCTTCTCATGATCTTCATCCCAATCACGAATATCTATTTTTGGTTTTCTAGAATTCCAAGAAATTAGATTAACTTCTTTTTTCCATCCTTTAGCACCTTCTCCAATTGTTCCTAAATTTTCAATAATCTCAAATTTTATTTCTGCCACATCATTCACCCCTATTTAATTTAAAATAATTTTAATTAAGCCACATTCTTAGTATTTAGATATTTTAATATATCATTTGGTATTTCATTATAACTCAATTGTAAAACCTCTTTAAAGTATAAATAATCCGTTATACGTTGAAGATTATAAATACACTCTTTATATCTTTCTATGAAAGTTATCTCTTCTTCTTTTACATCTATGGTTCTTAAAAGCAAGTTCATTATTTTCAATACTTTTGCTATCTCTTCCATGAAGTCATAATCTATTTTTCTAAGTTCTAAATATTTATATGAATTATCATCTTTGTTTTTTAATGTAACTAAAACCATTTCTTCTTTATCTAAAAATTCTATATCTAGATCTTTACTCTTACAAGCAATATCCTTAGTAAACTCTTTAATGTCTATTAGTTTATATGGATAGTCCTCTGTTAAATCTGTAGTTATGTATTCAACTGTAACTTCCTTACTCATAACCCATCTAAAAAAGTTAATAGACATAGCTTCTAAAACTCCTCTATTTAAAACCTCTATGTTGAAATCATGAGCTATATCTTTTGCTAATCTCTCTGATAGTTCTAAATATGTCTCAAAGCCAATATCTTTAATAAAAGCGACATCTTCTTTTAAATACTCCTCTATTTTTGCTATAGAAACAACTAATGAATCAAAAGCTAAATATCTAAATTTTCTATCGTAATAGTGCTCAATTCCCTTGTATATTTTAGTTAATATTTCTTTATTTAGCTTTCTTTTAGCTACACTATCTAATGAATTTAGATAAAACTCATATAAATCATCTATATTTTTCTTTTTGTTCTTATCAATTTTTACTTTTAACTTTCTTGCCACAAATCCTCCTCCAACTTTTTATAATATAATAAAAAGGAAGTGATATATTCATCACTCCCTATAATTATACTATTTAGCTACCTTTTCTGCCAGTCCTTTTCCTAATCTAAAATTTTAATAACTTTATTTTTATGAAAAATTAAAAAAGCTTTTAATGCCTTTTCACCAGCCTGTTGATAATGATATATTGCTGATTCTTCAAGTTCGTTTTCATACAAGATTTTTCCTGATTGAAAATCTCGCTCAGCTTTAAACAGCATTATTTCATAATCTTTAGTTGGCTTCATATAATAAGTACCCCTTATTCAAAATTTCATTTTCTATCAAATGATTTTTTTTAGCATTATCTAAAAATTCTAATTCATTCTCTACAATTAAATCTTTTGGAAATCCAATTCCTCTTAAAGCTTTTAATCCTTTTCTCATTTCTAATATTTTATTATCATATTTTTCTAAAATAACCATTATATCTAAATCGCTATCTTCATTAGGGATGCCCCAAGCATATGATCCAAATATATATATTTTTTTTGGATGAAATTCTTTAACTAATCTTTCTTTAACTTGCTCTATTTGCTTTAAATTAATCATTTTAAACCTCCAATTTCTTAAACTAACGTATGGAAATTAATTGTATAACAAAATTAATTATTTACTATATTTTCTAATGATTTTAATAGTTCATT
>NZ_JRJZ01000131.1:0-6535 GCF_000800875.1 Cetobacterium sp. ZWU0022 | reverse complement strand
AAAAATATAAAATATTACTCTTAATTTTTAGAGTTTACACAAAATTTGAAGAAGACTCTTTATCTACAGCTTTTTATCTATAATTTTTTAATCTTACGGCTACTAATTAGGTCAATTTCAAATGAACACCTTAAATCTCAAATTAAAGAGTTATTTTTATGGACTTTTGGACATAAAATAATAATATTTGTATGTCAATCTTATTTTATAATATTTTTCTTGTAAAAGTTTATAAATTTAGCATAAATCACCAATTTTACTCTTAAAATATCACTTCTTACTTATTATTCTTTTCCTTTACTTCTTCTAAAACCTCTAGACTGGCCAATTTCTTTTGTATTATTTCTTTTTTTAATAATCAAACTGTCTATAATATCTTCTAATATCAAGAGAGTGTTTTGTATTATCTTCAAAATGAAACGCCAATCGATCAACCAAAACTGTTGATGCAATTGTTGGTGCTATTATCCAACGATATTTTTCATCTATTCCGTTTAATTTAAAATCTAATGTATCAATAATACTTAATTTTTTTGTGTATTTCTTTAAAAACTTTTCAGCTCTATCATCTAAAACTCTTGTTTTTCCAGAACCTTTAACTAAAAATACACAAGTATCTTCCTCGACTATTTCTAAAGTTCCATGGAAAAATTCTGAACTTGTAACAGACTTTGTTTTTAACCATTGCATCTCTTCCAACAAACACATTGAGAATAGATACGTCTCACCCCACACTTCACCACCACCAATCCAAATCATATATGGCTCTTTATAATACTGTTTTGCCATTTCTTTTGCTTGAGGATCAAATTGTAGTTTTGCCTCTAATAAATTTTCTGGTAGTAATAATAACTGATTTCCAAAATCATTATAATCTAAAAACTCTCCTCTATTTGACAAAATTTTAAAAAATAACCAAAATAATAGCATATACTCATACTCTACACCATTTTCATGTCTCATTGGAATTACATAATTAGAATTTTTAGCTAAAGGAGATTCTAAATTTTTTGTACAAGATATAACTCTTATCCCCATCTCTTTATATTTTTTAGCCATTTCAACTGTTTCTTTTGTATCTCCTGATTTTGACAAAGTTATTATTAATGATTTTTCTGTTAAAGCCTTATGTCCTCTTACAATTAACTCCGCTGCTTGTTCTACATAAACAGGTAGTTCTGTAAGTTGCTTTGCAATCTCTCCCATTGCCATTAAAGGTGCTAAACTACCTCCAACTGCTGTAAAAAATATATTTGAAAACCCATCTTTTGTAACTATATTAGCAATTTCTTCTGCTATTGGTTTAGCCTCTCCTATTAACTTAGCACTATTTCTATACTCCTCCTCTTTAAATTTTAACATTTCAGAATATTTTGACATAATTACCCTCCATTTATATTTATATTTTACTTTTTAAAACTAAATCAAAATCTGTAAAAATCTTTTTTTCTACATTAATTTTCTTTTCTTTAGCTATTCTATAGCTTAATACTTGAATTGGAATAACATATAATAAAGTTAAAAAATTTGGATTTATATCTTTTGATACATTCAAATTTATTGTTTGACTATCTTTATTATCGCTATTCGTTATAATTGTTGAAAATCCAATATAATTTCCCATATATTTTTTTAAAATATGTAGTCTTTTTGACAATGGAATAGTTAAATCTAAATCCAAATAAAATATAGCATTTGAATTATTAGCTTCTAAATATGGTCCATGCATATACGCTTCAAGTTCATGACCTGTTGATGGACATCTAACTACTTCTGTAAATTTAGTTTCGAACTCTTTTGTAATACCATAATTTGCCCCATAACCTAAGCATATAAATCTATTTATCTCTCTTAAAATTTCTTTATTTTTTTCAAAGTATAAATTAGTATTTTCAATAACTGTGTTTATATTGCCAATTAAATATTCCAACTCTCCAAAGTATTTAAAATGTTGATTTTTTAAATTTATTCCCAATAAGAATAAATTTAAAACAGTTCCACTAAAACCTTTAGTTACAAATCCTACATTTTCTATACCTATATTTAAATCTAAAATATATTGTGAATATTTTGTTATTGAGCTTTCTAAGTTGTTTGTTACTATTATTACTGGTTTTTTTAATATTTCAGCTATTTTTTTAGTAGCATTTATTGTTGAAGTACTTTTTCCACTTTGAGATATTACAATAATCAAATCTAAATCTAAATCTATTTTTTCATAATCATAAAAAATAGATGGTTCCTCTATAAAAACTTTAGCTTCTAATATATCTTGTAAAAAATATTTGACTGTAATTGCCGCATTAATAGAAGAACCTGTAGCTAAAATTAAAATTCTTTTAATTTTATAGTCTTTTAAATCTTTTAAAATATGTTTATTTTTATCTTGAAAATTTAATAAAATATTTGTTAAAGTATTCTTTTCATCATATATATTACTTAACATAGTTTCCATAAATGTACCTCTTAAAAGAACCCAACTAAAGTTCCAAAAATTCCAAATATTGCCATTCCTAAAAGTATTGTTATTGGTTTAACATTTTTATTTAATAAATAATACACAATACCAAAGATTCCTAATTTTAAAATACCAGGCATTATATCATCTAAAATACTTTGGACTTCTATTGTTGAACCTCCAGCTTTAAAAGCTAATGGTGTTGAAATTTCTACCATTCTTGCTGTCATTCCTCCAATAACAATTAATCCTAATATAGTTGCTCCGTAAGTAACTTTCTCAACTGCTCCTGATTTTTCAAGTTTAGTTAAAAAGTCTACTCCCAATTTATAACCTAACTTTATAAAAAGATATCTTATAATTATATGTGGAATATTAAATACCAATAGAAATAAAATTGGACCTAATATATTTCCCTGTAATGAAAGAGCTGTTCCAATCCCTGTGGCAATTAATCTTAAAGTTCCCCAAAAGAAAGAATCTCCTATTCCTGATAATGGACCCATTAATGCTGTTTTTATTCCATTTATTGAGTTTTCATCAAATTTTCCATCTTTTTTATTTTCCTCTTCAAGAACTACTGATATTCCTAACATTAAAGTTACAATCCAAGGAGTCATATTAAAAAACTCTAGATGACGTTTCAAAGCTTTTTTTAATTCTAAATGATTATTTGTATATATTTTTTTTAATATTGGTGCTATTGCATATGCATATGCTAAGTTCATTTGTCTTTCATAATTCCATGAGAATTCCATTTGAAAAGATCTCCAAAATATCTTATTCAAATCTTTTTGTGTAATATCTTTCTCATCTTTTTTATTAGAAATCATCATCACCATCTCCTTTCTCACTTAAGTTTCCACTTTCTACTAACTGTCTTTGTGACATTGGATTTACTGTTATTAACGCTATTAAAGCACCAAATATTGCAATTCCTGTCAATGGGATTTCTGTATAAATTGCAATGGCAAAGCCAACGAAAAAATATGGTAAAACTTTTTTATTTATAAGAAGTTTTGCTAACATTGCAAATCCAAGAGTTGGAATCAATCCAGTTGTTATTGCTAACCCTTTATGAATAAATTCTGGTATTGCCTGTAAAACCAAAGATACTGCATTACTTCCTAATAAATATGAAAAGAATACTATTATCGCCAACATCAAAGATAAACCAAATCCAGATATTAAATGCATGCGCTCTATTCCTTTTATATTACACTCATCTGCATATTCATCAGCTTTGTGACCTAATATTGGTATAACAACTCCTAGATACGCATTTTTTAAAATTAAAGTAAATGTTGCAATTGGTAAAGCCAGTAATAAAGCTGTCTCTGCACCAGCACCTGAAGATATTACAAAGGCAACTCCTAATATTCCTCCAGTCACTACATCTGGTGGAATTGCTCCTCCAATAGCAAAAGATCCAATAAAAGCTAACTCCAATGTAGCTCCCATTATCAATCCCATTTTTAAATCTCCCATTACTAACCCAGTTAAAAATCCAGTTACTATTGGTCTTGATATTAAGCTTGTTCCTAAGGCATAATCACATTGAGCTATAAAAGCTACTAATGCTAATAAAAATGCTTGCATCATATCTATCCTCCCCTTTTCTATCTATATAAAACTTTAGTATCATTAGCCACTTGCCTAATTTCAATCTCAATCCCCAAACTTTGAAGTTCTTTTAAAAGATTTTTTTCCTCTTCTAATAAATTTACTGCTTTTGATATATTTCTACTATTTTCTCTCGCTTTAACTCCTCCTAGATTTATTTGTTTTATGTTATCTACCTCACTGGCTATTTTATAAGCATCCTCAACAGATTCTACAACTATAAAAAGTTTATATTTATCTGTAACACCAGATTTTAAAGCTTGTATTGAGTCCTCTATATTTTTTATTACTAATTTTACTTCTTGTGGTTTTGCTAACTTCATTGTTGTTTTTCTTAATTCATCATTTACTACACTGTCATTAGCTATCAATATACAATCTGCTCCTAAATTTTGTATCCATGAAAATGCAACTTGTCCATGTAATAATCTATGATCTACCCTTAATAAAAGAATCATAACACTCCTCCATTTTTAGAACTCTTGGTCCTCTTCTATTTTTTTTTCTAGCTCATCATTACAATAAATTAAAGAATTACTACATTCTTCTATACTTTCACGTATCAATTCTTTTATATTGTCATAATCATTTTGTTTTTCTATTAATGTTAAAATTAATGGTAAATTTACTCCTGAAATAATATTTAAATTTTTATAGTTAGATATATTTTCTAAAAACTCATTATTTACACTTCCTCCAAATATATCTGTTAAAACAATTAACTCTTCTTTCGGATATTTTTTTAAAATAAATTCAACTTCTTCTTTTAAATTAAAATTTTGAGTTATATAACAATTTAATATTTCTAAATTATCAATATTTCCAATAATTAATTCGATAGATGTTTTTATTCCTTCTGCAAATTTTCCATGAGTTGCAACTATAAATTGAATCATTTTATCCCTCCTTTTTTTATTGTTATTATTGATATACCTTTTTTAATTTTTTTAGTCAAATTTTTCATATTTTTTGTTTATTTCTCTAGATTATTCGATATTAATGAGGTATTATATTACTGTAAAATCAATGTTTTTTTATATACTCACGTTTTTTTATATATAATTTTTTCGTTTGCTTTAATCTATTTTTTTAACAAAAGGAGATACTATAATGAAAAAAAATCTAATTATTGAAAAAAATTTTACACATTACTCATTTATGAATAGCAAGGTAACTTTTTCAAAACGATTTTCTAAAAATGATATATTGCTCAAAGAATATATCATAAAAGAAATAATTGAAAAGGATTTAAGAAAAATAACTTTAACAAAATCAAAATTTTTAAAAATTTTGAATTTAAGTCAATTTGATACTATCGATTCTTTTTTAACTAAATTTACCTCTAAACGAATTAACATAACTTATGAAAAATCTGAACTTAACTCTTTTGAATTATCTTTATGTATCATATCTTCATACTTAAAAAATAATGATACCTATGAATTAAATATTAACAATGATTTTTATAAAATTTTTAATACTGAAAAAAATGATTTTAAACTTTTTCAATTAAATATACTTTTAAGTTTTAATTCATCTTATTCAAGAAATTTATTTCTTTTTATTAAAACTATGTATAATAATTCCACTATAGATATTTCTCTAGAAAATCTTAAAAATATAATTGACTTTGAAAATAAGTATTCTCGATTTTATGATCTTGAAAATAGTATCTTAATCCCAGCTTTAAAAGAGATTGAAACCTTTACTGGCTATAAAATTGAATATCACAAAATTAAGAAAAATTTATGTAATAATAGTAAAGTGATTGGAATAAAATTTATAATTATTAGTACTCCTGAAACTATCAAGGAAAAAAATTTAAGTGCTCTTTTTAATTTAATTAAACCTTATTCTGAGAACACTACATATTTAAACCAATTAATTGAAAAATATTATGAATCTAAAAGTTATGAATATTTAAAAAATAATATTTATTATTCTTTTATTCATAATAACGGTAATTTTGATAAATTTTTAATAGAGTCTATAAAATATAACTATGTTCAAACTAAACATAATACAAAACTTAAAACTTATTCTGAGAAATATAGACTTATAAGTAATACAAAAATCAAAATTAGTGATTTTAATATGTTTAAAAATACTCTTTTTAAAGAAATTGACAATGTCAATTTATCTCACGCTTATTTAGTTTCTAACTTTTTTAAAGTTTTGAACTCTGATAATCTAAAAGCAAACGATGACTCACCATATAGTAAATTTATTAATAATCTTAATAAGAATAAAACAAGTTTTTATGAAGATAATAAAATTATTATTTTAGCTGAGTTTAACGCTAGTTACTTTGAAAGTTGGATATCTATTTTTTTTAAAGAGTAATACTGTTTTTTCTAAGTATAAAAAAAGTTGTAGATCTCTCTACAACTTTTTGGGGTCTAATTAAATATTTGTGTAAACCTTCAAGTTGGGGTAATATTAAATTATCTAACT
>NZ_JRJZ01000011.1:0-7830 GCF_000800875.1 Cetobacterium sp. ZWU0022 | reverse complement strand
TGGCATTTTGTTATTTTCATAACTTCTGACTATTTTCTCTATTCGGTTGTTAATGTCCTTATCACTTTTTCTTCGTTTGCGGTATTTCCCGCTCACAAGAAATATAGTACCATAATTTTTAAACTTCGTCAATAACTTTTTTTATTTTTTTATGAAATTATAAAATTTTATTAATTCTTCGCTATACTTAACTCTTTCAGAATAGTTATCCGGATATTTATTTGTTGCTTCTTTTTCTATATAACCTCTTATCTCTGATGGCAACTCACTCTTTTTAATTAGTTCTTTATATTCTTCTTTTTTTTCTTCATTTATTTTTTTTGCTTCTACTATTTTCTTTTCATTTTTCGATAATTCTTTTACGCTATAATAAAAATTTTTATAAATGATTTCATAATCAGCTCCGTATCTTTTTTCCAATCTTTTAACTTCGGTATCAATTTTCTCTTCTGATAATCCCTCTTTTTTTCCTAAAGACAATATTCTATTGTAAGCTCTTTCTTGATCTCTAATGTACAAATTGGCATTATCTCTTGTAAAAGAATTTTTCTCGATATTACTATTAACCCTTCTAGGAATGTTAGCTAAACATAATGTAGATATAAAAAATATAAGTAGAATTTTTTTCTTCATAATTAACCTCCTTAAATTATAAAAAAATTTCCTTGCAATTTTTTTGCAAGGAAATTATATTTAAAATAATTTTCTAATTCTAATATTATTAGAATGTTACGTTAACACCTGCAAAAGCAAATGGTTGCCATCTCCAATCTTTAGCTTCAGATTCGTTTACAGTATCCCAGTTTCTATACTCTGCTCCTAATCCTGCTTTTAATTTTACAGATGGTGTAAATTGGTGAGTTGCTGTTACATCTAAAACTAATTGTGCTTCGTAAGTATTTTTCTCTGTTGTTGATGCTGATATTGCTGGAGTTGTTGCTACAACTTTTCCATCAGAATCTACTGTTTCTGTTGCTTTCTTAGCTGATGAATATCTGCTGTATTGTCTAAATTTATACGGATCTAATCCTGCCACCATATTGAAGTCTACGTTATTCGTTTCTGATGCATATAATCCAAATGATCTATATACATATAACTCCCAAGTTACATCAAATGATTTTTTAGTTGTTGAAGTTGCAGATGTTTTTACATCTTCATTATAGAAGTTTTGATCTAAGTATAAAGTTCCATCCCAAGTAAATCCTAGAGGTAAGTTACCTGCATATTCAATATCTAATCCAACTGCATTTGTATAAGCTCCACCATTATCAGCTGCCATTGAGTGGTATACTTTTGGACCTAAAACAACTTTAGATAATAATCCACCTTTATTTTCATAAGCATTAACTCTTAGCATATACTCAAAGTTTTGTGAATTATCTTCCTCATGTCTGTATTGAACTCTAGAAGTTAGTACATCACTATGCTTATAGAAATATCTTAATCTTGTCTCTGTATCATAATCTTTTCCAGATTTGTTTGCTCCAGTTTCCAAGTTACTATAATCTCTTACTCTTCCTTCAAATCTAGAATTTTCAGTCATTTGAATTCCAAATGTTGTTTGAAGTCTAGCTCTATCATTTCCATTTTTATTCCAAGTATCTTTGTCTCCGTGCCCTTCTGTTTTTCCGTAAGCTTTATACTCTAATCCTACGTATCCAGTTGGTCTGAAAGCTTCCTCAGTTACAACCTCAACTACAGGCTCAGCTACAACTACAACCTCTTTTGATACTTCTACTGGTGCTACTACAGCCTCTTTCGCAGATGCAGTTGCTCCAACTACTAATAAAGAACCTAATAAAAGTGCTAACTTTTTCATATAAATTCCCTCCAGTTAATTTTTTTTTAGAAATCCCCGTTTTGAATTTCTCCCGTTACCTAAGTTTATACAATATTTTAATCTATTTGTAAACATTTTTTTATTTTTTTCAAACTTTTTACAACTTTTTTACGTCTAGATTTTTCAATTTTTTTTATTTATCTTCATCTTTTTTTCATATATATCAAACTTTTTCATGATTATGTATAGTATAGCATCACTGAACATTTAGTCATCGCTTTTTCTGCATATATTTTTTTTATTTTTAAATTTATTATATATATCTATAAACTTTCTAATTTTTTTTAAAATCAATATTTTCAGATTCTATTTTTTATTTTTATTCTTAAAAAATTATAAAAAAAAGCAGATACATAAATGTATCTGCAAAACTTCTTGAATAAAAACAATTATCTCTTTGAGAATTGTGGAGATCTTCTTGCTTTTCTCTTTCCGTATTTCTTTCTTTCTACCATTCTTGAGTCTCTTGTTAAGAATCCAGCTGCTTTTAAAGCTCCTCTTAAAGTCTCATCAGCTTCAACTAAAGCTCTTGATAATCCGTGTCTGATAGCTCCTGCTTGTCCAGCGTTTCCTCCACCGATTACGTTTACTTTAACTTCGAACTTATCTAAAGTCTCAGTTAAGTTTAATGGTTGCTCAACGATTTTAGAAAGTAACTCTCTTCCACCGAAGTACTCTGCCATAGTTTTTCCGTTTATTTCGATTCCTTTTCCACCAGGGATAAGTCTTACTCTTGCTACTGAAGTTTTTCTTCTTCCAGTTCCTCTATATTGAATCATTTCTGCCACTGTCAATCCCTCCTAATTAAAATTCTACCTTTACTGGTTTTTGTGCAGTATGAGCGTGCTCAGCTCCAACAAATATTCTTAATCTTGTTAACTGCTCTCTTCCTAATCTGTTCTTTGGAAGCATTCTCTTAACAGCTAGCATTAAAGCTTCTTTAGGATTCTTAGCAAGAATCTCTTCTAATCTTCTTTCTTTTAATCCACCAGGGAATCCTGAGTGACTGTAGTATACTTTATCTGTTAATTTCTTTCCAGTTACAGCAATCTTCTCGATGTTTGTAACGATTACGAAGTCTCCTCCATCAATGTGTGGAGTGTAAGAAACTTTATCTTTACCCATTAATTTTTTAGCTATCTCAGCAGCTAATCTTCCTAAAATTTTTCCTTCTGCGTCGTATTGAACGAATTCTCTAACAACGTCTTCTTTTCTTTGCATTGCAGTGTATTTTTTCACGTTTTTTTTCCTCCTCGAAAATAGTTATATTTATTTTAATATAACGAACGGCGTTCCTTTGTGGGAAAGGATTTATTATACCTATCTATTATATCCACTTTTTCTTATTTTGTCAATTACTTTTTGAAGATTCCTAAAGGTTTTCCTAGAGGTAAAAACTCTCTTCCAAAAGTTTTATTTAATACGTTTGCAGCTGATCCGTAGAATGACATTAAAGCTATTAATAATTCAGCTACTGATGCTAAAGTGTGCATTGCATGAGGAGCAATTCCAAATGCTGATCCTGCTAATCCTATAAATAGGAAATCGATTAATATAAATATTATTAATAAAGTTTTGTTTGTTTCAACTGATCCAATTGTCATGTATAATGTAAATATTAAATATCCTAAAAATACAAATCCAAAAGCCTTAGGGTCTGCAGCAGCTTTCATAGCCTCTCCAAATACTCCAAGTTGTATCATCCAGCTCATTGCCATACCAAACCAGAAGAATGCATATCCTCCAAATGCTGTAGTTCCAAATACATTTCCATGTTTAATATCATTTAAACAAGCGATTAACTGAACAAAAGCTCCTAAGAATATTGCCCAAGGGATTACTAATGATACTCCACTTACAATTCCAAACTTATTTGCTGATGCTACTAACGTAACAATTGCAAGACCTAATAGTCCTAATGCTGAAGGGTCTGCTACTTCAATTTTTACATGATTGTTTTGATTCATTTTCTTTTTTTAGCTCCTTAATTAATTTTTTTTCGCAAGGAGTATTTTAACCTTTTAATAAAGCTTTGTCAACAAATACTTAACTTATATTTATTTTTTAAATTGTTAGGGCTGAAGCTCCTTTTATTCCTGCATCATTTCCTAATTCTCCCAATTTAATTTTTAAATTTTCAACAGTTATCGCAAGTGCGTAATTAGGTAGTTTTTCTTTTACTTTATCCAATAATATGTCTCCAGCTAAAGCTACTCCACCAGATAAAATTATGACATCTGGGTTTATAATATTCAAAACATTTCCAATTCCCATAGCTAAATACTCTGCCACATAATCAACTATTGCAAGTGCAAATTGATCTCCTTTTTTAGCTTCATCAAACACATGTTTAGCTTCTAATTTATTTAAATCACCATCAATAGCTTTGTAAACTCCATTTGTTTTATTTATTTGCAATCTAGACAAAGTTTCTCTTATCACACCTGTTGCAGAAGCGTAAGTTTCAAAGCACCCTTTTTGACCACATCCACAAAGCTTACCATCTTTCTCTAACTTCATATGCCCAATCTCTCCACCGGCACCTGTCGCTCCAGAAATAAGCTTACCATCTACAAATATCCCACCACCAACTCCAGTTCCAAGAGCTATTGTTACACTTTTAGAATATCCTTTTCCTGCACCGTACAATGTTTCACCAAGAGCTATTACATTTACATCATTATCAAGTCTTGTTTTTATTCCTGAAATATCTTCCATTTTTTCACTTATGTTAAGATTTTTCTCCCAAGGAAAATTAGCAAAAAAAGCAACTTTTTTTTGATCAATAACAGGCCCCGGTATTCCCATACCAATTCCTTTTATCAAATCTCTACTTATATCTAATTCTTCAGCCATCTCTAAAACAGTTTCCCAAATTTTGTTAAGTGTGTAATCAACACCCTCTATTGAATCTGTTTTTATGCTACAACTTTTTAGAATGTCACCCTCTGCATTCAATAGTCCTATTTTACTATTTGTCCCTCCGATATCTACCCCTACAAAATAATTCATTCAATCTCCCTCCTAGTCATAAATCTTTCTATATTTTTCTTTTAAATACTCTATATAATAATCTGGATTTAATTCCTCTCCAGTTATTGAAACCATCAACTCTTTTGGAGTTTTTAATTTTCCATATCTATGAATTTTCTCTTCCAACCATCTTTTTATCTCTTTAAGTTCGCCCCTCTCTAAAGCTCCCTCTATATTAATCTCTTTTTTCATAGCTCTTAAAATTTGAATAGAATAAACATTCCCCAAGGCGTAAGATGGAAAATACCCTATAAGTCCACAAGACCAATGTACATCCTGAAGAATTCCTTCAGAATCATTCTTAGGAATCACTCCTAAATATTCTTTCATTTTCTCATTCCATATCTTTGGCAAATCTTTAATCAAATACTCTCCTGATAAAACTCCTTTTTCTATCTCATACCTTATCATTATATGAAGTGAATATGTCAACTCATCCGCTTCTACTCTTATTAATGATGGTGACACCTCATTTACACCTTTGTATATCTCATCTAAAGTTAAGTTTTCTAACATACCATACTTAGATTTACTTTTATTTAAAATACCATACCAGAACTCTCTACTTCTACCAATCACATTTTCATAAAATCTTGATTGTGATTCATGAATACCCATCGAAGCTCCATCTGCCAACAATGTATCCTTAATATCATCGGCTATATTTTGCTCATATATCCCATGTCCACCTTCATGAATAGTGCTATAAATACTCGAAAAAGGTAACTCTTCAAAATATCTCGTTGTCAATCTTACATCATTTTTATCAACTGTTAAAGTAAAAGGATGGGCACTTTCTGACAATACACCTCTATCTAAATCAAAACCAATATACTTTAAAATCTCCTTTGAAAACTTCTTTTGTTCTATTTTTCCAACTTTAAAATTTAATTTATCTGAAAAATTTCGATCTTTTTCTTTTATCTCTTTTAAAAGAGGAACAATCTCTTTTTTCAACTCTTTAAAAAATACATCTAATTTTTTTGCATCCATTCCCTTTTCATAATCATTTAAAATAGTTGAATAGACATCACCCTTTTCACCTCTGTATTCAATGAACTTTTTATTATAATTAAAAATCTGTTCTAACACAGGTGCGAAACTTTCAAAATCATTTTTTTCACGAGCAATCTCCCAAATCCCTTGAGCTTTAGCTGTAAGCTCCGAGTAGGCTTTATATTCTTCTGGAGGTATTACTTTTATTTTAGAAATCTCTTCCTCTAACAGCTCTATCTCTTTTTTAATCACTTCATCTAATTTATCTTCACCCTTTTTTAGCTTTTGGATAATTTTTAAAAATTTTTCTGATGTAGTTAAATTATAACTTTTTAAACTTAATTCTCCTATCATTTCAGAGAGTAATTTATAACCACCTCTTGGTGTTTGTGTCTCCAAATCCCACTGAAGTAATGCAAGCATTGAATCAATCATTCTCTTCTCTTTTATCATTTCTCTGAAACTACATATATTTTTTTCCATAATTCACCTCACCATCTTTTTTTTAATTATATTTAATTTTTCGTAGTTTAACAAGATTTTTCCTGCTGTTATTGATAATTTTATAAAAATAATGTAAACTTAAAAGTATAAAAATATATTAAAATTTAAAGGAGTGCTTATGAAAAGAAGTATATCTGGTATCCAACCAAGTGGAATTTTACACTTAGGTAATTATTTTGGTGCCATGAAACAATTTATAGAAAACCAAGAAAAATTTGAAGGGTTTTATTTTATAGCCGATTACCATTCACTAACATCTCTTACTGACCCAAAATCTTTAAGAGAAAATTCTTACAACATTGTATTAGATTATTTAGCTCTAGGACTTGATCCTGAAAAATCAACGATTTTCTTACAATCAGATGTTCCTGAGCATGTTGAATTGATGTGGTTATTATCTAATATCACTCCTGTTGGACTTTTAGAAAGAGGTCACTCTTACAAAGATAAAGTAGCGAAAGGATTCACTCCAAATACAGGACTTTTAACTTATCCTGTTCTTATGGCTTCAGATATTTTACTATATGATGCTGATGTTGTTCCTGTTGGTAAAGATCAAAAACAACATTTAGAAATGGCTAGAGATATAGCTATAAAATTCAATCAACAATATGAGGTTGAACTATTTAAACTTCCTGAACCACAGATTTTAGAAAGTTTAGCTGTTATTCCTGGAACTGACGGACAGAAAATGAGCAAATCTTATGGTAATACAATTAACATGTTTGCTTCTAAAAAAGAACTTAAAAAGCAAGTTATGAGTATTGTTACTGATTCTACACCTTTAGAAGAGCCTAAAAATCCAGATAACAACATTGTTAAACTTTATGAATTATTCGCTACAAAAGAGCAAGTCGAAGAGATGAAAGCTAAGTTTGTAGCTGGAAACTACGGTTATGGTCATGCTAAAACTGAACTTTTAAATGCTATTCTTGAGTACTTTAAAGAGGCTAGAGAGAAAAGAGAAGAGTTAGCTAATAATATGGAATATGTAGAAGAAGTATTAGCTAAAGGCGCTACTAAAGCTAGAGCTATTGCCAGAGAAAAACTTACTGCTGCTAAAATTGCTGTTGGATTAGCTGGAAACGCTTATAGAAAATAGATATATAATAATAGTAGAAAAACAAAAAAGACAGCTTTTGCTGTCTTTTAATTTTACTTTTTATGGCGCACCCGAGAGGAATCGAACCCCTAACCCCCTGATCCGTAGTCAGGTGCTCTATCCAATTGAGCCACGGATGCACATTTTAGTTATAAAAAAAAGGTAGTTACTCTACCTTCAAATTATCTTTATAATGGCGGTGAAGGTGAGATTTGAACTCACGGTACGGGATTAACCGTACTCTCCCTTAGCAGGGGAGTGCATTAGGCCACTCTGCCACTTCACCATCCTTTATGGCGGAAGGTCAGAGACTCGAACTCTGAAGTCTTGCGACGCCGGTTTTCAAGACCGG
>NZ_JRJZ01000120.1:0-417 GCF_000800875.1 Cetobacterium sp. ZWU0022 | reverse complement strand
TTAGTTGTAGACTATATTGGAATAGGAGATGCACTTAAAAAAGCATTAAGACAATATACAGCAAATGATCAAAAGACAACTGGAGTAGATACAGAAAAAGCTGTAGCTCTTATGATTGAACACTATGAAATTGTAAAAGAGATATTCCATCACTTTGATTATTCAAAATATAAAAGCGGTAGTGCTTTAGATAGAGCTAGAGTTATTATAGAGGGGATGGATTACATCTTAGGTTTTGAAAATGATGAACCTGAAATTAAGAAAAGATTTATTGATAATGTTTTAGCACTAGCTAAGGCTCACTCTCTATGTATAACAACTTCTAATGGACAGGCTTTAAATGATGAGATAAGTTACTTTAAAGCTGTTAAAGCTAGTGTTATTAAGTTAGAAACTGAGGATAAAGGAGATAAT
This sequence comes from Cetobacterium sp. ZWU0022, assembly GCF_000800875.1. Classification (NCBI taxonomy): domain Bacteria; kingdom Fusobacteriati; phylum Fusobacteriota; class Fusobacteriia; order Fusobacteriales; family Fusobacteriaceae; genus Cetobacterium; species Cetobacterium sp. ZWU0022. The sequence continues at coordinate 3 of NZ_JRJZ01000120.1, read as the reverse complement.
CCT
>NZ_JRJZ01000049.1:0-35171 GCF_000800875.1 Cetobacterium sp. ZWU0022 | reverse complement strand
GAAATCTCCTATTATTTAGCTATTTTTTATTTTTTGTAATCTACCAGCTGAGTAGTTACTCCAAATATTTTATAAATAAAAAAAACGGGTCTTTTAAAACCCGTTTCATTTTATTAATCGTTAAGTTTAAGTACAGATACGAATGCCTCTTGTGGAATCTCAACGTTTCCAATTTGTTTCATTCTCTTCTTTCCTTCTTTTTGCTTCTCTAAAAGTTTCTTCTTTCTAGAGATATCTCCACCGTAACATTTAGCAAGAACGTTCTTTCTATATGCTTTGATAGTTTCTCTAGCTATGATTTTAGCTCCTAAAGCAGCTTGGATAGGCACCTCGAATTGTTGTCTAGGAATAATCTCTTTTAATTTCTCACAGATTGCTCTTCCTCTAGAAGCAGCATGATCAGTGTGAGCGATGAATGAGAACGCATCCACAGGATTTCCAGAAACAAGAATATCAACTTTAACAAGTGTAGATTCTTTATATCCAATCATTTCATATTCGAATGATGCATATCCCTTTGTTCTAGATTTTAATTTATCATAGAAATCGATTACAATCTCTGCTAGTGGTAACTCATATATTACCATAGTTCTATTGTCATCAATATATTTCATATCAATATATGTTCCTCTTTTTTCTTGGCAAAGTTCCATAACGTTTCCAACATAATCTTTAGGAGTAAGAATGCTTCCTTTTATATATGGCTCTTCAACGATAAACTTAGATCTTCCACCTTCAGGGAAATCACAAGGGTTGTCGATAACATAAGTTTCTTTTCCTTCCATAGTGATTCTATACTCAACTGATGGAGATGTAGAGATTAGATCGATATCATACTCTCTTCTTAATCTTTCAACAATGATTTCCATATGTAATAGTCCTAAGAATCCACATCTAAATCCGAATCCTAGAGCTAGAGATGTTTCTGGTAGGAATGTTAATGAAGCATCGTTTAGTTGAAGTTTTTCTAAAGCTTCTCTTAAATCCTCATAATCATCTGTAGATAATGGATATAATCCAGCAAATACCATTGATTGAGCTGGTCTGAATCCTTCTAATGGCTCAAGACAAGGTCTTTTAGCGTGAGTTACAGTATCTCCAACTTGTGTATCTTGAATTGTTTTGATACCAGTTATGATGTATCCAACTGATCCAGAACCTAATTCAGGTTGCTCTTTCTTAGTAGGAGCAAAGATTCCACACTCAAGAACATCAAACTCTTTTCCAGTTGACCAAATTTTGATTTTATCTCCTTTTTTGATTGAACCGTCTAAAACTTTAACATAAGTTATAACTCCACGATAGTCATCAAATAGTGAGTCGAAGATCATCGCTTTTAACGGAGCTTCTTCGTCGAATGTAGGAGCAGGAACTCTTTCTACAATTGCTTCTAATAAATCATCAATACCGATTCCAGCTTTAGCTGATACTAAAACGGCATCGTCAGCAGGTAATCCAATAATATCCTCAATTTCATTTTTTACTTTATCTACATCAGCAGCAGGTAAATCAATCTTATTGATAACAGGTACGATATCAAGATTGTTTTCTAATGCTAAATAAACGTTAGCAAGAGTTTGAGCTTCAACACCTTGAGCAGCATCTACAACAAGTAGAGCCCCTTCACAAGCTGATAAAGAACGAGATACTTCATATATAAAGTCAACGTGACCTGGAGTATCAATTAAGTTTAATTCATAATCATTACCATCTTTTGCTTTATATTTTAAAGTAACTGCTTGAGCTTTTATCGTAATTCCTTTTTCTCTTTCTAGCTCCATCGAGTCTAGTAGCTGTTCTTTCATTTCTCTCTCAGTAACTGTACCAGTAGCTTGAAGTAGTCTATCAGCTACAGTAGATTTACCGTGATCTATATGTGCTATAATTGAAAAGTTTCTTTTAAATTTTTGTAACACATTATCCTCCTCTAAATATATTTCTTCACACTATATTATAAAAGAATTATTAAAAAAAATCAATCTAAATTAAATTATAGCTTGACTTTATAAAGGATTTTGGAATATTATTAAAGTACAGTAAAAAAAATTAAGGGGGATTATTAAAAATGATCTTTGGACAATTAAACGAATTAAAATTTTATAAGGGAATTTCAAAAGAGCTAGATGCAGCTATTGAAGCGATTGAGAATGGAAGCTATAAAAATGGGGTTTTAGGAAAAAATGAAATAGACGGTGACAATGTATTTTTTAACCTTCAAGAGTGTAAAACTAAAGTTTTAGAAGAGTGTTTCTTTGAGTGCCATAAAAAATATATTGATATACACGTTGTAATCGAAGGAGAAGAAGGAATCGGATACTCATTAAAGGATTCATTAAAAGAAAAAAGTGAGTTTAATGAAGAGTCAGATTTTGGAGTTTTAGAAGGAGCAGAGGAATATAGAATGAATATGACTAAAGATAATTTCTTAGTAGTGTTCCCAGATGAGCCTCATATGCCATTAATTGCAAAAAATAATGAACCAACAGAATTAAAGAAAGTAGTATTTAAAATAAAATACTAAGAAGAAGGGTAGAGATGGAGCAAATTAACAAAAAACTGTTTTTATGGATTAGTTTATTAGCACTTTTAGGTGGAGGAATGAATGCGTTTGCAATTTTACAATTCTCTTTAACCGTCAGCCATATAACAGGAAGTGTGACCAGAATCTCTACGGACTTAGCTTACTCAAACATACCCCACCTTAAAATAATGCTAGGTTTAGTGGTTTCGTTTTTTAGTGGAGCGATAGTTTCTGGTATTATGATAGGGTCGGGTAGAGACTTTGAACTTAGAAAAAGATATGGAGATACCTTCATATTTATTGGGATTTTATTGAAAATTATAGATATATATCTTTATGATAAAATTATATTTGCATTTATTCTTGCTTTTTCTTTAGGTTTACAAAATGGTCTATTTATACGTTATAAAGGAATGGTAATTAGAACTACTCATATGTCAGGAACAGTTACTGATTTAGGTGTTGTTATTGGGCACTATTTAAGAGGAAACAGAGAGATAATGTGGAAGATGAAGTACTATGCTATAAACATTCTCTCTTTTACAACTGGAGGATTATTAGTAGGCTTAGGTTTAAAATATTTAGGCAGAGGTGTACTTAATTACATGTCATTAGCATATATTTTAAGTGGTATTTACTATTTTTTATTAAGAGATAGATATTATAAAACGAAAAGGTAGGAGAAAAGATGGAGAAGTATTTTATAACAGAAGATGAAAAAAAAGAGGTAATTGAAAAATATCCAACTCTTGAATGTGAGCACTCAATAGGAATGTTAATAGGAGAAGATTACATGTCGATAAAGTGTAAACTTTTAACAGGAACGTGTACTTATAAATCAGGAGCTAAAAACGAATATAAAAATTGTAAAATGCTAAATAGATAGTAAAAGATATTTATTGTGAGGTGAAGAAATGGATATAAAAACTCTTTATTCTGCAGGAATGAATTTTGATGCTTTTATGGGAACAGGAATAAAAAGTGAGAGGGATAGAATCCCTAAGAATTATTCTAGAATTGAAATGACTGAAGAGGAGATAAACATTGTAAAAAATGTTGAGAAAAAAATTAACTTTTTAGTTTCGGGAGAGCCATGGTGCATGGATTTTCAATTGAATGTTACAGTTCTAAAAAAGTTTTGTGAAATAAATTCAAACTTTGATATGGCAGTAATAACTAAAGCTAGAGGAGAGAAATTTTTAAAACCTTTAATGGAAGTAGAGGAGTTTAAAGTTCCATTTATTGTTCCTTTATCTGAAGAGTATGAAGTTTGTGGAGAGATTTTTGTAGAGAGACCTAAAGAGGTAAAAAAACATATCTACGAAGATGTAAAAATGGATTATTTAAAAGGACAGTATTTAAAACATACTGTAAAAGATTTAATAGAGATGATAACAAAAAAGTAGATGCTATTTAGCATCTACTTTTTTCATATTTTCATAATAGTTTCTCATACTGGCTTTGTTATAGTCAAAATTTTTAATTTTTTTACTAATTCCAATTCCGTCGATTTTATAAACCAGGGGTATGATTGGATTGTCGTCTAGTATCATCTCTTGAATCTCTTTGTAATATATTTTTCTTTTTTCAGAATCAATTGTCGAACGAGCAAGATCAATTTTAGCATCTAACTCAGGATTATTATAAAACGAACGATTTCCTTCTGCACCAATAGAGTTAGAATGGAAAAGAGTAGTTACAACAGTATCGATATCACTAACACCTAAAATCCAAGTTGTAAGTAAAATATCGTGTGCTCCTTCTGAGGTTCTTTTTAAAAAAGTTCCCCACTCAACAATTTCAATAGTAGATTCAATTCCAATCTCTTTTAAATTAGCTTGTATTATTTGAGCTATTTGAACTCTAACAATATTTTCACTTGTCCAAATTTTGAGAGATGGAATTTTTTTCTCAGAATTAATAATAGCTTTAGCTCCTTCGATATCTCTTTTAAAAGGTGTCAAATCCTGAGAGCTACCAAATATATTAGGATTGATAGGAGAAGTGGCAACAGAGCCTCTTTCAAGGAAGATAGCCTCTAAAATACCCTCTTTATCAATAGACATATGAATAGCTTTTCTAATGTTTTTATTATTTAATCCTTCTTTTTCGACATTTAAAACCATAAGTTCTGTGGTAGTTGTAGTTTTATGTAGCAAATCTAACTCTGGATTTTTTTCTACGATATTAAAATCGATAGGCGATATTGCATAGATAACATCTACTTCACCAGTTTCTAAAGCAGCTAAACGGCTAGTGTTTTCAGTTATAATTTTAAAAGTAAGACCACTGTTTTTAGGAGCTCCTTTGAAGTAATCTTTAAAACTAGTCATTACAATCTTGTCCCCATCTCCCCAATTTGTGACCATATATGGCCCTGTTCCCATTGGTTTTAAAGCAACGTTATTTCCAGCTTCAACATATTTTTTATTCATAATTGCAGCGATTGGAAGAGTTAAATTTGCCAAAAATGGAGCAGATGGCTCTTTTAAAGTTATAAGAACTTTTTCATCTTCTGTTTTTATAACACTTTTGATATCTTTTAATATAACTCTACTTCCAGGTTTTTGAAGCATTCTTTCTAAACTGAATACGACATCATCAACACTCATAATATCCCCATTATGAAATTTAACATTTTGTCTGATAGTAAAAATAATCTCTGTTGGAGATAGATATTCAAAAGATTCAGCTAACTCAGGAGTTGGAACTCCATTGTCATCAAGAGTTACTAAAGTATTAAAGATGTGTTCAGTTATACCTAAAGTTGGAAACTCATTGAAAGTGTGTGGATCTAAAGATTTAGGTTTTGAACCTTGGGCTACTATGATATTATTTTTTTCGTTTGAAAAAGTGTTAGTAGCAAAAAATAAAATGTTTAAAGTAAGTAATAAAGTAAAAAGTTTGTTCATCAAATCCTCCCCTAAAGATTAAATAAAATTAAAATTATTATTGTAAGATCCCTAAATGTAAATTGTAATAGAAACCTTTGTTATTAATAAGTTCTTCGTGATTTCCTCTTTCAACTATTCCATCATCTGTTAAAACGACTATTGTATCAGCATTTTTAATTGTTGATAATCTGTGAGCTACGACAATAGTTGTACGATTTTTAGAGAGTTCATCTAATGACTCTTGGATAAGTTGTTCTGTGATATTATCTAAAGCTGATGTAGCTTCATCTAAAATTAAAATAGGTGGATTTTTAAGGAAAATTCTACCGATAGCAATTCTTTGTTTTTGACCACCAGATAGTTTTACTCCTCTTTCACCAACTTCAGTGTCGTAACCATCAGGAAGAGTTTCAATAAAATCATGGATATTAGCTTTCTTAGCAGCGTCTATAATCTCCTCATCTGTAGCTTCAGGCTTACCAATTACTAGGTTTTCTCTGATTGTACCTGTAAATAGGAATGGGTCTTGCTGAACAATTCCTATACTTTGTCTTAGCGAATCTATTTTGAAATCATATATACTTTTAGAATCTATTTTAATATCTCCGCTGTTAATATCATAGAATCTAGGAATCAGATTACAGATTGTTGTTTTTCCTCCACCAGAAGGTCCTACAAGAGCAAGTTTTTCTCCAGCGTTTATACTTAAAGAGAAATCTTTTAAAATATTTTTTTTCTCATGACTAAAGTATATATTTTCAAAAGTGATTGCTCCTTTTACATTTTCTAAGTTTGTTGCATCAGAGGAATCTTTTTCGATATCTTCATCTAGCATCTCTTTGAAACGTTTAAATCCACTCATTCCATTTTGATATTGTTCAACAAAACCAACTAATCTTTTGATAGGCTGACTAAAAATTCTGATATAAAGTAGGTAAGCTAAGAAATCTCCAAAATTGATTTTACCTTGATATGTAAAAATTGCACCAAAAACTAAAACAAGATAGTCTAGCATATCAGTAAAGAATGTCATCCCTGAAACATATTCAGCCATAACTTTATAAGCTCCTTCACGAGCTTTTTTGAATTCGATATTACTTTTTTTAAATTTTTGTAATTCCTCTTCTTTATTGACAAAAGCTTTTGAAACTCTAATTCCACTGATACTATTTTGTAATGTTGAATTAATAGCGCCAATTTTTTCACGAGTTTCAGAGAAGGCATCAGTCATTTTTTGTCTTCTATTTAGTGTGAACCAAACGATAAACGGTATTACAGAGAATACAATTAATGTCAAAGGAATATTGATTTTTAGTAATAGGAAGAACGAACCTAAGATCATTATTATAGAGATAAATAGATCTTCTGGACCATGATGAGCTAATTCTGAAACCTCTTGTAAATCGTTTACAATTCTTGACATGATACTTCCAGTTGCAGTATTATCAAAGTATTTGATAGGAAAGTTTTGAAGTTTTGCATAGACATCTCTTCTCATATCCCCTTGCATTCTAACTCCAACAACATGTCCCCAGTAATTCATAAAGAAGTTACAAAGAAGTTTTATTAAATATATTCCTAAAAGAATACCCGCTAAAGTAATAATAGCTTTATAATTTTTATTTGGAATATAGTTGTTTACAGCAGCTCTACTCAACATAGGGTATATTAAATCACAGGCGGAAACTGTTATAGCAGCAAGTAAATCTAAAAAAAATAGTTTTTTATAAGGTTTATAATAACTTATAAATTTTTTTAACATTAAAAACCTCCAATATTTAGTAATTTTATTACACTATATAATTTTAAAAGAAAAGTATATAAAAGTCAAAGAATATTAAAATTATCCACAATAAAAAAAGAGTTCCGAAGAACTCATGATAATTATAAGCATTTAAATTCTTTTAAGATATTTAAAAAATATTCTACGCCATGTGTTAAAGCTTCGTTGTTGAAATCAAATCGACTGTTATGAAGAGCACAAACATGACCGTTTTCTTCATCTCTAACACCAACAAGAGCTAAAAGACCTGGAGTGCCATCTTGAGAGTAGAATGAAAAATCCTCTGACCCACTTAAAGAGATATCAGTAAAAACGGTTTTTCCATTTAATGCGTGAAGTGCATGTTCAAATAGTTTTTTATCATTGATAACAGGAGGATAAAAAGGTTCAAAATGCATATTGATATCAACATCAAAAGCAGTTTCAAAACCAGAGTTAATTTTTTCCATTCTCTCTTTTATGAAAGGAATCAAAGACCTATTTTCTAATCTAATTGTTCCAAGCATATTGACACTTCCAGGGATAATGTTACGAACAGTTCCAGCATGGAAAGCTCCTATAGTTAGAAGAAAATGTTCATACGATGGAATGTTTCTAGATTTTATAGATTGGTACGCTTCAACAAGTTTGGCCCCAATTAAGATAGAGTCAATTCCTTTATGTGGTTGAGCACCGTGACACCCTTTACCAGTTAGAGTTATATCTAAATTTATATTTTGAAGAGAAACACATCCAGATTTCACAGCAAACTCTCCAACTTTAATTTCAGGATAAACATGAAGTGCAAAAATAGCTTCAATTTTCTTAGATTTATAGTAGTCATCAGCAACAATAAAACGAGCCCCACCTGCTCCTTCCTCTCCGGCTTGAAATATGAATACTAAAGATTTTTGTAATTTAACACCTGAGTTTATTAATTTTTTTATCTCTTGAATGAATGTTAAAAGCATTGCAGCATGACCATCATGACCACAAGCGTGCATCATACCATCTATTTTAGATTTAAATGGATTGTTACTCTCTTCTTTTAAAGGTAAAGCATCAATATCAGCTCTGAAAGCCAAGCAAGAATCAATTGTACCAGGAATAAAAGCTACAGTACTCGTTCCAATAGAATGATACTCAACACATTCCTCATCTAAAATTTTTCTAATATACTCAGAAGTTTGAAACTCTTTTAAAGCTATTTCAGGTATTGTATGAAGATAATTACGATGTGTATTAAGATTGTTTAACATAAAATCACTCCCTCACTATTTATTATTTTAATTAATACCATATTTCTTATGTTTTTGTCATATTTATATTATGAATGAGTTAGATAAAAATAATATAGTTGTATAATTTATACTCAAGTAGTACACTGATTTAAAACAAAAAAATGGGAGGGGTTTAAATGGAAAAAATTGGTGTAGAAAAAAAACACAGAATTTTGGATTGGATAGAAAAAGTTGGAAATAAAATTCCACATCCATTTATGTTATTTTTCTTTTTAAGTGTATTTATTATTTTGCTGTCAGCACTTTTGAGTAGTTTTGGAGTTCAAGTTGTAGATCCTGTAAAGAATGAAGTTGTTAAAGTAAAAAATCTTTTTTCTGGTGAAGGTATTAATTTTATGCTTCAGAATACAATTAAAAATTTTACTGGTTTTTCTCCGTTAGGATTAGTTTTAGTAATGACTCTGGGAATTGGATTAGCTGAACATGTGGGTTTAATTTCAGCTTTTATGAGAAATACAATATTAAATAGTTCACCAAAAGTTATTACATTTATGATTATGCTTATAGGTATTTGTGGAAATATAGCATCTGATGCTGCGATAGTAGTAGTCCCGGTGATTTCAGCATTTATATTTTGCTCATTAGGAAAACATCCACTAGCAGGGATAGCGGTTGGGTATGCTGCAACAACAGCGGGATTTAGTGCTAATTTGATAGTGGCGGGAACTGATGCCTTATTAGCAGGAATTTCAACAGAGGCTATGAAAATAGTAAATCCAAGTATAACAGTTTCGGTTGTAGATAACTGGTATTTTATGGCAGTTTCGACATTTCTATTAGCTATTGTAGGAACAGCAATAACTGAGAGAGTAGTAGAGCCTAGATTAGGAAAGTATACAGGTAAAAAAACTATAAAAAGAGAAGAGGTTACTATTTTAGAGAAAAATGCTTTGAAAAAAACAGCAATAAATGTTGGAATATATTTGGTTCTTTTAGTAGCAATAGTTTATCCTAAAAATAGTTTTTTAAGAAACCCAAATACGGGATCTTTATTGAACTCACCACTTTTGAATTCGATTATTCCACTTTTATTAATATTATTTTTAGTTGGTGGAATAACGTATGGTAAAGTAGTTGGAAATATAAAGGAGATGTCAGATATCCCGAGATATATGACAATGGGAATGAAAGATATGGCGAGCTATATAGTTTTGGTATTTATGATAGGGCAATTTATAGCTTATTTTAATTGGAGTAAATTAGGTTTTGTTTTAGCTGTAGAGGGTGCGGATTTGCTTAAGAACTTAAATTTAAGAGGGATACCTCTATTTATAATGTTCATATTACTTTCAGCATTTATAAATCTTTTTATAGGAAGTGGGTCTGCAAAATGGGCGTTGCTAGCACCAATATTTATTCCAATGTTCTATATGTTAGGATATAATCCAGCATTAACTCAGATGCTTTATAGAATAGGAGATTCAACAACTAATGTAATATCTCCACTTTTTCCATACATGCCAATTATATTAGGATTGACTCAAGAATATGAAGAAGATTCAGGAGTGGGAACAGTTATATCTTTAATGCTACCATATACTATAGCTATGTTGATTATGTGGATAATTTTAGCAATAATTTGGGTATATTTTAGCATACCTTTAGGACCTGGAGTTGTAATAAAAATTTAAAAAATATATAAAAAAACTTGCTTTTTATTTTTTTTAATGTTACTATTCATTCAATTTAAGAGAATTTTAAGGTAGAGGAGCGAACAACAAAAGTAAGTTAGTAGAGCTAGACAAAGCATTGAAACTAAATGAAAGGGAAGTTTGCCGAAATAAAAGTTATGTCAAAAACTTTTATTGGGTATATAGATAATATCTATATAACTGTCATTAGTATATCTAATGTTGTGCTATCCGTTATTTGTAATATTATAAAATTTACAAAAAACTGCCTATTTTATTTTTATGGGGCAGTTTTTTTATTTAAAAAGGAGCGCAGAAAATGTTACAGTTAAGTAGAGTGAATGAAGTTTTTAGTTTTTTAGGTCCAGTGACCGATTTTTTATGGGAGTTTCCAAGAAATTTTGAGTTTTATAAAAATATTCCTTTAGTAGGAAATTTTACGTTAGCGATATTATTGCTAATGGGATGTGGAATGTATTTTACAATGAGATTAAAATTTGTTCAAATAAGATATTTTAAAAGAAGTTTGCAGATTTTAAAAAATAAAAGTAGCAATCAAGTTGGAATCTCACCAATGGCGGCATTTTTATTGAGTAGTGCAACAAGAATAGGGCCTGGAAATATAATGGGTGTTACAGGAGCCGTATTAGCAGGAGGCCCAGGAGCACTATTCTGGATGTGGGTGAGTGCATTTTTCGGAATGGCAACAAGTTTTGTTGAAGCAACCCTTGCACAGATATTTAAAGAAAAAAATGAGGATGATTATGTAGGAGGAATAGCGTACTACGGAAGAAAACTTCTAAATAATAGTAAGTTAGCAGGATTACTAATAGCAGGTTCTTATATCTTCTATGCTTTATTTACTCTTCCGTCACAAGTTTTCCATATGTTTACAGCATTTGGAAGCTTAGCAGGTCAGATTACAGGAGCAGTTTATACTAGAACAGATAACGTCTATATAGTTATAGGAGTATCTATAATTATATTTACCTTTGGAATAATTTTTGGTGGAATAAAAAGAGTTGCAGCAGTAACTGATTTCATAGTACCAATAATGGCAGTTTTATATTTTGGAGTAGCTTTATTCTTGATAGCTTTAAATTTAGATAAAGTTCCATATTTCTTTTTAGCTGTTTTTAAAGGAGCTTTTAGTCCGTCAGCTTTATTCGGAGGTTCAATAGGTATAGCTTTACAACAGGGAATAAAAAGAGGATTGATGTCAAATGAGGCAGGACAAGGAACAGTGACTATGGCAGCGGCGGCAGCAGATGCAAAACATCCAGTAGAACAAGGTTTTGTTCAACAATTTGGAGTTTTTATAGATACATTTGTAATTTGTACGATTTCAGGTTTTTTAGTAATTATAGCAAGTATATGGAATTTAGATACTCAAAACTTTGAGGTTTTAAGAAGTGATAAGTTAGGATATTTCATAGAATCATTAAAGGTACTATCACCAGCATCACTAAATGGAATTATTCAATTTATAGTTTCTCTGTGCTATGGGATGTTTGCATTTTCGACTATACTAGGAATGATTGCATTTATAGATATATCGGCAACTGAGATATGCAGAAAAAAGATATTTTTAATCTCAATGAAGCTGGTATCATCTCTGATATTTATTCCGTTTGGAGTTATGTGTGTTTGGTCGGGATTGGAGTTAGATAATATTTGGGTAATAAGTGATTTTACGAATTTAGTTATGGTATTTATAAATGTACCGTTGATATTGTTAGGATTTAACTTTGCACAAAAATCATTAAAAGAGTATGAATTAAATCAATAAATTAATTTATAAATTGTACTGAATAGGAGGAGTGGGATGAAGTTTTTAGGAAGTATGAAAAATGTAGATGGTATTTTAGAAATAGGTGGGATTTCAGTAAAAAAATTGAAAGAGGATTTTGGAACACCTTTGTATATATATGATTTAGAGTTACTACAAAAGAAAATTAGAGATATAAAAAATTCATTTAAAAGTGAAAAATTTAATACAACTGTTGTGTATGCGTCTAAAGCTTATCTGTCAAAAGGAATGGCTCAAGTTGTAGATAGAGAGGGATTACATATAGATGCTGTTTCAGGAGGAGAGTTATATACAATTCTTTCATCTGGATTTCCTTCGAAAAGAGTTCATATGCATGGAAACAATAAATCTATAGAAGAACTACATATGTGTGTAGAACATGAGATAGGAAGTATAATTTTAGATAACAGATTTGAAGCTGAAAAAGTAGCTCAGATTTGTAGAGAGCTAGGAAAAAAGATGAGTGTTATGGTAAGATTAAATATAGGAATAGATGCACACACTCATGAATATATAAAAACAGCAAAGCATACTTCAAAATTTGGAGAATCAATTTTTGATAAAGAGATAGAAAATATTGTAAAAGATATTGTTCAAAAAGAAGAGTTAAACTTTTTAGGTTTTCATTGTCATATAGGTTCACAGATTTTTGATGAGCTTGCTTTTTGTGAAGGTGTAAAAACAATGGTTCAATTCACGAAAAAGATTTCAGAGGAGTTAAAAATTAAAATTCCTGAAATAAATATAGGTGGAGGATTCGGGGTTAGATATACTGAAGAGGACACAGATACTGATTTAAAAAAGATGATGAAAAAAATTATTATCTCTTTAGAGGAGAACCTACTAGCAGAAAATTTATCAGTTGAGAATGTGATAATAGAACCTGGGCGTTCAATAGTTGCGGCTGCAGGAAGTACTTTATATACAGTTGGAGGAAATAAGAAAACTTTTGGTGAAGAAAACTATGTCTTTATAGATGGCGGAATGACTGATAATATCAGACCAGCACTATATAGCGCTAAATATGAAAGTGTTGTTGCTAATAGATTAAATGAAAGTAAAAGAGAGTTAGTAACAATAGCTGGAAAATGTTGTGAATCAGGGGATATAATAGCTAAGAATACAAAGTTAGGAAAATGTTCAGAGGGAGATTTAGTACTGGTTAGTTGCACAGGAGCCTATGGGCATTCAATGAGTAGTAATTACAATAAAGCTTTGAGACCTGCTGTAGTTTTTGTAAAAGATGGAAAGAGCTATTTGGTTTCAAAAAGAGAAAGCTATGAGGATTTAATAAAAAATGATCTTGATTTATTAGAAAATATATAGGGAGACAAAATGGATATAAATAAATTGAAAAGTGAATCTCAGAAGATAAAAGATTGGTTGATAGATGTAAGAAGAGATTTTCATCAGCATCCAGAGTTAGGAACTGAAGAGTACAGAACTCATGATAAAATATGTGAATATCTAAACGATATGAACATTCCATATAGAACATCATTCAATACTGGAGTGATAGCAGATATAGTTGGAGAAAATAAAGATATTACAATAGCATTAAGAGGTGACATTGATGCACTACCTATTTTAGATATGAAAACAACAGAGTATTCATCTAAAATTAAAGGTGTTTGCCATGCATGTGGTCATGATGTGCACACAACAATTGTCTTAGGAGTTGCAAAATATTTTTATGAAACTAAAACAAAACCACCAGTGAACATAAGATTAATATTTCAACCCGCAGAGGAAACTGTTGGAGGAGCAAAGCCTATGATAGAGGATGGAGCACTTGTTGGAGTAGATGCTGTATATGGTTTACATGTAGATGACACAATAGAGAGTGGGAAGATAGGAATCAAATACGGTGCTATGAATGCTTCATCAGATACTTTAAAAATTAAAATAAAAGGAACTAGCTGTCACGGCGCATATCCGAGTCGAGGAATTGATGCCCTTCTAATAGCTTCTCATGTAATTATAGCTCTTCAAAGTATTGTAAGTAGAAATTTAGATGCTAGAGAGAGCGGAGTAGTAACAATTGGAACAATAAATGGGGGAACAGCTGGAAATATAGTTGCCAATGAGATTGAATTAAAAGGAACACTTAGAACCTTAGATCCTGAAGTAAGAAAAAAAATGAAGAAAAGAATAAAAGAGATTGTTGAAGGAATTCCGTTAGCTTTTGGAGGAGAGGGAGAAGTAGAGATAGAACCAGGATATACAGCTCTGATAAACCACAATAAAAATGTGGATATTGTGAGAGAAAATGCAATTAAATTACTTGGAGAAAATAGCGTATATGAAAAAGAATTAGCCAATATGGGAGTTGAAGACTTTGCATATTTTGTTGAGAAAATCGAAGGAGCATTTTTTACATTAGGAGTCAGAAATGAAAACAAAAATATAGTGGCACCAGCTCATAATGGAAATTTTGATATAGATGAAGAGTCTATCTTAAATGGTGTAATGATGCAAATATTAAATATTTATACTACAAAATAAAAATTTATAAAATCAAAGAAAAAGAGAGTTTTTTTAGTAATATATCTCATAGAGTATATAAAATTAAAAAGGAGATCAACTATGAAAAAGATTTTAATCATATTAATTTCTATTTGTTCAATAGTATCTTTTTCTGCTGAAATAGTAAATGAAGTAGTAAATGATAATAGTGTTCCTATTATTGAAAATGTTTCGATATCTGATGTAGCAAATGAAGAGTTTATAATAAGTGTTATGGGAAGTTTAGAATCAGATCCAGAAATAATGAACAAAATTAATGAAATAGGAGAAATTGTAGACTCTGAAGTTCAAAAGGACAGTCCAGATTGGAAAAAAGTAGAAGAGTTATATAATGAGTTGTCAATATATACAAATAAAGTTGCTGTCAATATGATGAGAACTTTGAAAGAAGGAGGATTAGAAAAAAGTGATCCAAATTTTGAGAGTGATATGAATAATGAGATAGTTTCAGATATGTTTTTAGATCAAGATATGCCGTCAAATCCTGTAGATGAAAATGAGATTATGGAAGCTATAAAAAAAGGTATGACAACAAAAGAGATTGCTCGTATGGAGGAGATTAGCGGAAAAATTTCAACAGAGATTGAGTTGCCAAATCCAAATTGGGAACAGGTTGAAAAAGATTATAATGAATTATCTAAATACACAAATAAAGTTACAGTTATAATAATGCAAGTTGAGAAAAAAAGAAATGGAGTTCAATAGAACTCCATTTTGCATTTTTGTATTGTAATTACTATCCAAGAGCTACATCTAGAAACATCATAAGAGCAAAGCCAAACATAACACCAATAGTCCCAGAGTCGTCATTTTTAACTTCTTTGGCTGTTGGAATAAGCTCTTCAGCAACAACATAAATCATAGCACCAGCAGCAAAGGCAAGAGCATATGGAAGTAAAGATGTCATTTTAATAACAAAGATAGCTCCTAAAACACCTGCGATAGGTTCAACTATTCCAGAGGCTTGACCATATAAAAAAGCCTTCCATCTACTCATACCCTCTCTTCTAAGAGGAATAGATACAGCAGCTCCTTCTGGGAAGTTTTGAAGTCCGATTCCAATCGCAAGAGTGACAGCAGAGATTAAAGTAGCAGAATCACTTCCTGTTACAGAAAGAGCACCAAAAGCAACTCCAACAGCTAATCCTTCTGGAATATTATGAAGAGTTATGGCTAGAACTAATAGAACACTTCGTCTCAATTTTGTTTTAATTCCTTCTGCTTCTGATGTTTCTTTATTTAAGTGAAGATGAGGTAGGAATTTATCCACACACCAAAGAAAGCCTCCTCCTAGAAGAAAACCTATTAAGGCAGGTTTCCAACCTGGAAGACCAATCTCTTCAGCAAGTTCAATAGCAGGATTAAGCAGTGACCAAAATGAAGCTGCAATCATAACTCCTGAGGCAAATCCAAGCATTCCATTTAAAACTTTTTGGTTTATTGTTTTAAAGAAAAAAACCATGGCAGAACCAAGCATAGTAACAAAATATGTAAAAAAAGTAGCTAAAAAAGCTAATAAAATAGGATTTAATTCTTTTAAATATTCAAGCATAAAAACCTCCTGTTAACTATCAAATGGATTATATACTTAATTTGTATTTTAAATATATAACTTATTATATACCTAATTGTACGATATAGCTATAATTTTCCCTTTTTATTAAAAGGAAGTTATATACTATTTTATAATAATACTTTACACAGCGTTACTACAGGAGGAAAGAAATGATTGATTTTAAAAATATAAATATAATGGTAGGAGTTGCGGCTCTTTTTTCAACAGTATCTATAAACTCTTATGGAGATGGAGTAAAAGAGGTATCAAAAGTACAAAAAGAAAGAAAATATAAATTGGAATCTGAAGAAAAGATTTATAGTGTTTTAACACCTTTAGAAAAGGTTGTTCCAGATAATTTAAGAGGGTATAAAGAGTATGATGAATACGCCCATAGCTTAATGATGTCAAATAGTTCACAAATATTTTTAACGAATGATGTGGGAAATAATTTTGTGATTTATATGATTCCACATCATGAAGCTGCAATAGTTTCAAGCATCGGTGTTTTGAGATATACAACAAATCCTAAAGTTAAAGAGTTGGCGGAAAGGGTTGTAAAGATTCAAAAGAATGAAGTTAAGATAATGCAAAATCTTTTAGAGCAAGGGGAGCTAAGAGGAAATGAAAATTCTGAATTTTTAAAAAAGATTCAAAAGTTAAATGAACAGAAGATGGATATGAAATTTTATGAGTTATTAGGAAATGATTCTGAAAATGTAAGTGAGCACTATTTAAAATCAATGATTCCACATCATCAATTAGCTTTAGAGATGGCTAGAGAATATTTGAGGTATGGAAGTAATGAAGAATTGATTAAACTAGCACAAAAAATTTTATTAACTCAAGAGGAGGAAATAAAAGAGATTGAGTTGTTATTAAAAAATAGATAGTAAAAAAGCAGGAGGTTAATCCTGCTTTTTTTATGCTTTTGAAAGTATTACAATTGATTCATAAGCTCTCAGTATGAGAATTTTGTTATTTAAAATAATCTCGTTATAGTTTCCTATTAGAACTTTTTTTCCTATAAATTCCTCTGGAATCTCAATATCAATTTCATCTTCATAAAAATTATTCACAACTAAAAGTTTTTCATTATTTAACTGACGAGTATATCCAAAAATTTTAGAGTTATTTTCATACATTGGGGTAAACGTTCCATGAGAGACAACTTTATAATTTTTTCTCAACTCAATCAACTTCTTATAGTAATAAAACACTGAATCTAAATCATTCAAACTATTTTCAACATTGATATCTTCATAATTTTTTGAAATACCTATCCATGATGCCCCTTTTGAAAAACCAGCATTAACTGAGTTGTTCCATTGAACAGGAGTTCTGCTATTGTCTCTTGATTTTTGATCTAAAACTGCTATTGCTTCTTCTACTGTTTTTCCTTTTTGAAGAAGTATTTTGTAGTTGTTTAAAGATTCAACATCTCTATACTCTTCAATAGTTTCAAAATGAGGATTTGTCATTCCTATCTCCTCACCTTGATAAATATACGGTGTTCCTCTTAGCATATGTATTGCTGTTGCTAACATCTTTGCAGATTCTTTTAAATACTTTTCACTTCCAAATCTTGAAACTATTCTTGGCTGATCATGGTTACACCAAAAAACAGCACTCCATCCATCTCCCTTTTGCATCTCTAGTTGCCACTTAAACAATAACTCCTTCAGTGCAGCAAAATCCATTTTTCCCAAATCCCACTTATCCCCATTTGGATAATCAACTTTTAAGTGATGGAAATTAAATACCATCGATAACTCTTCATTCTCTGGTTTTGTATACTCAATACAATGAGGAATTGTTGTTGACGACATCTCTCCTACTGTCAAACTTCCTGGATACTTTCCAAAAGTGTTAGCTGTTAACTCTTTTAAAAATTCATGTACTCTTGGTCCATCTGTGTAAAACTTTCTTCCATCTGAAGTTGCAGTTTTATAATCATCATTTAAAAAGTTTTGTTCTTTAGAGATTAAATTTATAACATCTAATCTAAATCCATCAACACCTTTTTCTAGCCAAAAGTTTATCATCTTATAGATATCTTTTCTTAACTCAGGATTTTCCCAATTCAGATCAGCTTGAGTCACATCAAAAAGATGAAGATAGTATTTATTTAGCGACTCTACAAACTCCCAAGCATTTCCACCAAACTTTGAGTTCCAATTAGTTGGAGGTGTATTTTGTTCACCATCTTTCCAAATATAATAATTATGATATCTATTTTCTGGACCTTTCAAAGCTTCTTTAAACCAAAAGTTTTGAGTAGAAGTATGATTAATAACCATATCCATTATTAGTTTCATTCCTCTTTTATGTGTTTCATCTAATAACTCTTCAAAATCTTCCATATCTCCAAAAATCGGATCAATATTATAATAATCTGCTATATCATATCCATTGTCCATCATTGGTGAAACATACATTGGAGTTGTCCATATAACATCAACACCTAAAGATTTTATATAATCCAACTTACTGATAATACCTTTTATATCACCAATTCCATCTCCATTACTATCACAAAAACTTTTTGGATATATTTGATAAACACTTGAACTTTTCCACCAATCTTTTTTTAACATATTTTCCTCACCTTATTTTTACTTTTTATTTTTTATTAAATTACTTTTATTTAAAATGTATGTGGCTATAATTGGTACTATAAAAGCTATTAACATAGCTATAATATAGTTAATCCAAAACTTTGGTTGAATTGCTAAAAATGCAGGCAATCCTCCAATACCAATAGAGTTTGCTAAAACTCCTGTTAAAGTTGAATATACTGCTGCTAAAGCTGAACCTATTAAAGCTCCATAAAATGGATACATAAATCTTAAATTTACTCCAAATAGAGCTGGTTCTGTTACACCCAACCAAGCTGAAATTGCAGATGATAAAGATAGTGATTTTAATTTTTCATCTTTTCTATTTAAAAACATTATCGTTACCGCCGCTGAACCTTGAGCAATATTGCTTAGTGCAATCATTGGCCAGATCATTGTTCCTCCTTGAGCAATCAATTGTAAATCAACAGCTAAGAAAGTGTGATGAACACCTGTTATAACTAGAGGAGCATAAAACATTCCAAATAAAATTGCTCCAAAAACTCTAAATGGTCCAGTTAGAAGAACATTAAATATCGCAGCTATATAATTTCCCAATTCACGTGATATTGGACCTATCACTAAATATGATAAAATTAATGTTGTCAGTAAAACTAAAAATGGAAGTAATATCATTTTTAAAATTTCTGAAAAATACTTTTTCAAAGATATCTCCATCTTTGTCATAAATATCCCCGCTAACATAGCTGGTATAACTTGAGCTTGATAACCTACTTTCTCTATAGTTAAAAATCCAAAATCCCAGAAAGGAACTGCATTTATTGCAGCTGCAGTTGCATATCCATAAGCATTCATAAGTTGAGGAGAAACTAAGGTAATTCCCAATACAATTCCTAATATCTCGGTTCCACCATATTTTTTTACTGTAGACCACGTCACCCCAACTGGTAAAAAGTGAAATATAGCTTCACCTAAAATCCATAAAAAACTATGTAGTTCTGCTAACTTTGGATTTAGACTTGTTAATGTCTGAGTTCCATCACCAAAAATTGCTAAATCCCCAATTATATTTCTAAATCCTAAAATCAATCCACCTGTTATTATAACGGGAAGTAATGGCGTAAATATCTCTGCAAAACCACCTACAACTTTTTGAAGTCTCCCCATCTTTTGATTAGCAGCAATTTTAACTTCATCTTTCGTAGCTTCAGATATTTCCGCAACAGCAAGAAAATCTTTATATAAATCTTTAACTGCATTTCCTATTATTATTTGAAATTGTCCAGATGTTGAAAAAGAACCCTTTACTAACGATAAATTTTCTAATTTTGTTTTTTCTACCAAAGTGTCATCTTTTAAAATCAATCTCAGTCTGGTTATACAATGTGTTGCACTAATTATATTATTTTTTCCACCGATTAATTCTAAAATCTCTTTTGATTCCCTCTCATATTTCCCCATATTACCCTCCATAATTTAAAAAAACAATATTTCAATCTCTTATTGAACATATAATATTAAATTTTTATTCTTTTGTCAACAACTTGTTTAAACAAGTTAAAAATTTTGTATAATAGTTTTTTTTTGATATAATAGTTTAAAAATACAACTATTATAAATTTTAGGAGTTAGAATGGCAAAAAGTAGATATTTAGAGATATATAATTTTATTAAAGAAAATATTGATAACGGAACTTATCCTCCTGAAGAGAAAATCCCTTCTGAAAATCAATTGAAAGATATTTTTTCGGTTAGTAGAAATACTGTTAGAAAAGCTATCGAACTTTTATCAAGCAATGGATATTTAAGTTCTGTTCATGGAAAAGGAGTTTTTGTTATAAAAAAAATTCCTGTTAATTTTTTACTTGGAGGAACTGAAAGTTTTAAAGAGGCTTCTTTAAAAAATGGACTTAATTACAAAACAACAGTTCCTTTATTTGAAAGCTTAATTGTAGATGAAAATCTTAGTAAAAAAACCCATTTTTTAACTGGTGAAGAGGTCTATCATATGATTAGAATTAGAGAGATAAATAACGAAAAAGTAATTTTAGATGATAACTATTTCTTAAAAGAAGTCGTTGATGGATTAACAGTTTCTATTGCAATGGATTCTATCTATGAATTTTTAGAGAAGACAAAAGGTTTAAAAATTAATGGAACACAAAAGATTATATCTATTGAAAGTACGACTAAAGATGATCAAAAATATTTGGATTTAAATGGAAATAGTTTAGTTGCTATTGTTAAAAATTTTGGATATTTAGAAAATGGACTTCTTTTTGAGTATACTGAATCTCATCATAGAACAGATAAATTTATTTTTAGTAGTTTTGCTAAAAGATAAAAAATATAAAAGAGTTGACTTTTAAAACAATTGATGTTATTATCAATACAGATTAAACGATTAACATAGGAGAGTAAATTGAGAGTAACGATAAAAGATATTGCTAAAAAATTGAATATTTCAACAGCTGCTGTCTCAAAAGCCCTAAATAATCTCTCTGGTGTAAGTGAAGATTTAAGAGAAAGAGTGAAAGAAGCAGCAAAAGAGATGGGATATACTCCAAATCTGATTGCAAAAAACTTAGTTCAAAAACGTACAAATAAAATTGCATTATTTATTTTAAGTAGAAAAATTGAAGATATGAGATTTTCTTTTTTAGATAATGAAATATTTAGGTATTTAATAAATGAATCACATAAAATAGATTATAATATTTTAGTTTTTTCAGTTGAGGATACCGACGAGAAAAAAAGTTATATAGATTTATGTTTATCAGAAAATGTTGCAGGAGCAATTATTCTTGGATTGAAATTAGATGATCCACAAATAAACGAATTAAGAGAAAATAAAAAATTTCCAGTTGTAGTTTTTGATACAAATATTGGAGGAAATGTAAATTCTGTAAAAACCGATAATGAATCAGGTGTTCTTGAAGTTACATCTTTTTTAAGAGAGATGAATCACAAAAAGATTGGTGTAATCACAGGGCATTTTAAAGCTCAAGTTTCAATTGAAAGATTATATACATTTACTAACTCTTTAATTGGAAACAATATAGAAGTTTATGAAGGTGATTTTTCAAAAGAGAGCGGATATAAAGGAGCAATGGAATTATATTCTAAAGGTGTTAGTGCTATATTTGCATTTAGTGACTTAATGGCTTTGGGTGCAATAGAGTATTTTAATGAAAAAAATATAGATATTCCTGATGATATTTCTATTATCGGATTTGATAATATACCTATAGGTGAAATACTAAAACCAAGCCTATCTACAGTATCACATAATAAGTCAGAGATTGCAAAGCAGATGTTAAAATTAATCACAGATAGTTGTTTTGGAAAAAATGTAAAAATAAAGCCAGAGTTAATAAAAAGGGATTCGGTTAAAAAACTGTAATCCCTAAAAAAATAAACATTTGATTAAACGTTTAACTAAATTAAATTTAGTTTTTATCTTGGGAGGGTAAAATGAAGTTGAAAAAAGTTTTGCTACTATTGACCACTATTTTAATTGCTAGTTGTGGAAAAAGAGTAGAAAGCACAGAGGAGAAAGTAAATCTATCAGTTTCGGTTTGGGGGAGTTCACCAGAGGAAACAGCCTTAGTTGATAGACAAATACTAATGTTTGAAGAGAAATATCCAAATATAAAAGTGACAAAAGAGGTTGTAACCGGGGATTACAATCAGGTATTACAAACAAATATAGCGGCGAGAATTGAATCAGATGTATTTTACATTGATTCTGCAGTTGCTCCAATGTATATTGATAAAAAAGCAATTTTGCCTTTAAATGAATATTTAGATACAGAAGATTTGAAAGATTTTAATGATAATCTTTTAGAAGGTTTTTCAGAAGATGGAAAAGTATATGGATTGCCAAAGGATTACAATCCCCTTGTATTAGCTTATAACAAAGATATGTTTGAAAAAGCAGAGATATCTTCAGTGCCAAGAAATTGGGAAGAATGGTTAATAGCTTTTCAAAAATTAAAATCAGCAGGCGAAGCAGGAAAATTAGGGAAAAATTTTATGTATCCAATGTCTAGTATAACCGCAGGAGAAAGAACGGCAACATTTATACTTCAAAATGGAGGGGATGTATTTGACAATGAGAATGGAAGAGTTACTTTTAATTTAGATGTAGCTGTTGAAGGGTTAAAATATTTTTATAATTTAATAAAAGATGGATATGTAAGAGAACCAAGAGCTATGGGTGAAGGTTGGAATGGAGATGCTTTTGCAAGAGAAAAAGTTGCAATGACAATAGAAGGTGGGTGGATGATACCGTATTTAGCAACCGCAGCACCTAATTTGAATTATGACTTAGCTAAAATTCCTATGGGTAAAGAAGAGGGGACAATGTTGTTCTCAGTTGCTTATTCGATGGGAAGAAATACAAAATATCCAAAAGAAGCAGTAGAGTTTATAAAATTTATGACTGGAAAAGAAGCACAAATGTTAATGGTCCAAAGTGGTCTTGGATTACCAACAAGAAAATCACTCAATGATAAATTTATAAAACTTCATCCAACAAAAGAAGCTATGATAGAGATGTCACCTTTTGGAAGAGCCTATAACTTTGGAAAAAAAGGCTTAAAAGTAGCTAATGAATTAGGAAAAGCTAATGAAATAATTTATATCGATTATGTTAATGGGAAATATGATATAGATGTAAAAAAAATACTAGATGATTATGCTGAAAAAGCAAAATAAAGAGAGGATATTATGGTTGATAAAAAATTCGATAAAATTTATGGATGGTTATTCATTCTACCAGTTTTTATTTTAGCAGTTGTATTTTTTCTAATT
This sequence comes from Cetobacterium sp. ZWU0022, assembly GCF_000800875.1. Taxonomy (NCBI): domain Bacteria; kingdom Fusobacteriati; phylum Fusobacteriota; class Fusobacteriia; order Fusobacteriales; family Fusobacteriaceae; genus Cetobacterium; species Cetobacterium sp. ZWU0022. Next base: position 11,777 of record NZ_JRJZ01000049.1, on the reverse strand, counting down.
CCTGCTGGAATGTCGTTAATGCTTTCATTTAAAGAGTATTCGTTATTAGATAGTCAAGGAATGTTTTCTGCTCCTTGGGTAGGTTTAAATAATTATAAAGAAGTATTTAAAGATGAGATATTTTTTAAATCTTTAAAAAATACAGTTATTTATTCGTTAGGCGTTGTTCCAACTCAACTAATGATAGCTTTAGGATTAGCAATAATTTGTAATTCTAAGATAAGAAACAAAGGAGTTTTAAGAACGGTATATTATATCCCGACAGTAACATCAGCGGTAGCAGTCTCAATTATGTTTTTATTCTTATATAAAACAGATGGATTGTTAAATAAATTTTTGGGACTTTTTGGAGTTGAACCAATTGGTTGGTTTAATAGTCCAGTGTTTGCCTTACCTTCAATGATGTCTTTAGCAGTATGGTCATCTGTTGGAATTTACATGGTTATATTTTTAGCAGGACTACAAGGAATCTCTCCTTCTTTATACGAAGCAGCTGAGATTGATGGAGCATCAAAATTTGAACAATTTTTATATGTAACACTACCTCAATTAAAACATGTACTTTTCTTTAATTTAGTTGTGTCATTTATAGGAACTCTTCAAGTCTTTGATCAAGCTTACGTTATATCAGGTGGAACAGGCGGGCCATTAGATTCAACATCAACAGTTGTTTTATATCTATTTAATTCTGGATTCCGTGATTTTAAAATGGGATATGCTTCTGCAATAGCCTTTGTATTATTTGGAATAATTTTTACATTAACTATGATTCAAAAGTTTTTATTTAAGGAAAGTGATTAATAATGAAAAAAACACTAGAAAAAATTTTAAAAATATCAATGATTTTAATTGTTGTTTTTTATGGTGCAATATCGATATTTCCATTTATATGGAGTTTTATAACATCTTTAAAACCAACAACAGATGTAAATACATTTAATATACCATTTAGTCAATTATCTTTTAAAAATTATAGTTATATATTTAAAAATTTTCCATTTGTTAGATGGTTATTGAATAGTATTATAGTTGCAGGACTTGTAACAGCTGGAAATATACTATTTAACTCAATGGCGGGTTATGCTCTTGCAAGAATAGAGTTTCCAGGAAAAAAATCAATATTTGTTGCGATATTGGGTATGATGATGATACCTGGTCAAGTAGTTATGGTTCCTACATATATAATATTAGTAAACTTAGGTTGGATAAACTCATATTATGGACTGACAATTCCATTTATGTTTAACTTCTTCAATATATTTTTAATGAGACAATTTTTTATGGGAATTCCAAAAGATTTAGAAGAAGCAGGATATATAGATGGTTTAAGTAGATTTGGAATATTTTTTAGAGTGATATTACCTGTTTCAAAATCTGCTTTATCAACGCAATTTATTCTTAGTTTCACAGGAAATTGGAATAGTTTCCTATGGCCGACTTTGATTGGAAGAAAGCAAAGCATGTATACATTACCTGTGGGACTGAACTCTTTCTATGGGCAGTACTTTCAATTTTGGGATCAAGTTTTAGCAGGTGTAATGTTACTATCAATACCAGCAATTTTAATTTTTATAATATTCCAAAAGCATTTTATAGCTGGAATAGCAAATTCAGGTTCGAAAGAGTAATAAAAAACAATAAAAGGAGAGAGATCTCCTTTTAAAATAAAAGAATAACTTAAACGTTTAACTAAATAGAGGAGTGATTATTTTGATGAATTACAACAAAGGTACAGAAGATTTAAAAAACTGGATTGTGTCGGAGAATGATTTTAGCAGTAACCATTTAGGTAAGTGTGAAGCAATTATGTGCTTAGGAAATGGGTACATGGGTGTTAGAAGTGTTACAGAGGAAAAATATTTAAAAGAGATTAGAAATCACTTTGTAAGTGGAACTTTTAATAAATTTGATGAAAATGAAGTTACTGAATTACCAAATATACCAGATTTCACACAGTTAGATATAAATTTAAATGGTGAAAGATTGGATTTAGAGAAAGGTGAAATTAAAAATTACTCTAGAGATTTAAATTTAAAATCAGGAGTAATTACAAGAGAATTTAACTGGACTTTTAAAGGTATTGAATATCATTTTATATCTAGAAGATTTGTTTCATTAAAAGATTTAAATTTAATGGCTATAGAAGTTTGCATAACGCCTATGAACGCAGAAGCTATCATATCAATTACTTCAGGAATAAACGGACAAGTTAGTAACAGTGGAGCACAGCACTTCCATGAGGGAGAAAAGAGAATATATAATAAAAAGTTTATTGAGATGATCTCTAAAACTACAAACAGTAAAATTGATTTTGTTCAAATGACTACTCATAAGTTATATTTAAATGGAAATGAAATTGAAATAGATCCAGATTTGAATATGGATAGAAGAAAAGTAAATGTAGTTTATAAGTTAGATGTAAAAGCTGGAGAAGAGTTTAAATTAGAGAAGATATCAACTGTAAATACAACTCGAGATTTAGTTCATGATGGAAAAGAGTTAAAAGATATTAGAATTTATGCTTTAAATCAATTAGAAAATTTTGAAAAAGAGGGCTTTGAAACTCTTTTAGAAAAAAGTAAAACTGAGTGGGATAAAAAATGGGCAGCTATGGATATAAAAATAGATTCAGAAGTTGAATTTGATCAATTGGCAATTAGATTTGCTCAATATCATTTAATAGTAATGACACCTGCTCACGATTCGAGAATGGGAGTTGGAGCAAAAGGACTTTCGGGTGAAGGATATAAAGGGCACTCTTTCTGGGATACAGAGTTATTTATTATGCCATTCTTCACTTACACTATGCCAGAAACAGCAAAATCTTTAGCTAAGTATAGATTTGAAACTTTAGGAGGAGCAAGAAGAAAAGCTGCTGATAATGGCTATATAGGGGCTATGTTCCCTTGGGAGTCTGCTTGGAAAGACGATGGAGAGGTTACACCGGTATGGGGAGCTGTAGATATTGTAACAGGAAAAGCTACAAAAATTTGGTCTGGATTTATAGAACAGCATATAACTTGTGATGTAGCATATGCTCTTTGGCAATATTATATGGTAACAAAAGATGAAGAGTTTATGGAGAACTATGGATTTGAAATTCTATTTGATACAGCTATATTCTGGGCTAGTAGATTGGAGTGGAATGAGGAAAAGAAAGAGTACCATATAAATAATGTAATAGGGCCTGATGAGTATAAAGAACATGTAAATAATAACGCATTTACGAACTATATGGCTCATTGGAACTTAAATTTAGCAATAGAATATTATTCTAAAATAAAATCAGAAAAACCAGAGGTATTCAATATTTTAAATGAAAAGTTAGAGCTAGATTATAATTTAAAAGTTTGGGAGGATAAGGTAGTTAAAATTTATTTACCTGAGCCAAGAGAAGAGGATTCTGTAATTCCTCAAGATGATACTTATTTGTCAAAAGAGATTATAGATTTAACAAAATATAAAAATCAAGAGCAGGTAGGATCTTTATTTAAAGATTATAGTTTAGATCAAGTAAACAAAATTCAAGTTTCAAAGCAAGCCGATATTATGGTTTTATTCTATCTTTTAGAAAATAGATTTAGCACAGATGTAAAAAGAGCAAACTGGAATTATTACGAACCAAAGACTTTGCATGATTCATCATTAAGTTTATCAACTCATTGTGTTTTAGCAAGTGATATGAATGATAAAGAAATGGCGTATGATTTATTCAGAAGAGCGTCAGAAATAGATCTAGGGCCTAATATGAAAACTTCAGATCATGGAATTCATGCTGCTTCTCTTGGTGGAATTTGGCAGTGTATTGTAAATGGATTCTCAGGAGTTAGAATGCTAGGTGGAGAGTTGAGAATAGATCCGAAACTACCTGAAAATTGGAATGAAGTTATATTCCCATTAAACTGGCATGGAGTTAATTTAACTGTTAAAGTAGATAAAAATTTATTAACAGTAGTTAAAAATTCTGATTCGGATGAAGAGATTAAGTTTACAGTTTATGGAACAGAGTATATTTTAGATAAAAAAATTGAAATAAAATACTAACTAGTAGAAGAGGGAGATTAAAATGATAAAAGGTTTTGTATTTGATTTAGATGGAGTTATAACTGATACAGCTGAGTATCACTATTTAGCATGGAAAAAATTAGCGGATGATAATAACTGGGAATTTACAAGAGAGATAAACGAAAAATTAAGAGGGGTTTCTAGATTAGATTCATTACAAATTATTTTAGATCATAATAAAGTAGAGTTACCTTTTGAAGAGAAAAATAGATTGGCTAATTTAAAAAATACAAATTATGTAGATAGTTTAGGAAGTATTACACCAAAAGATTTATTACCTGGAGTAAAAGAGTTTTTAATTGAATTAAAAGAGAAAGGATATAAAACTTCGATAGCTTCAGCGAGCAAAAATGCTGATTTAGTTTTAACAAGATTAGAAGCAAAAGATTTATTTGATAATATTTCAGATGGAAACTCTGTTGAAAATAGTAAACCAGCTCCAGATGTCTTTATACATGCAGCAGGGAGCATTGGATGTAGAGCTAAAGAGTGTGTCGTTTTAGAGGATGCTGCAGCTGGAGTTGAAGCTGGAAAGATAGCTGGAATGAAAGTAATAGGTCTTGGACCAATTGAAACTTTAGGTACAGCAGATGTAGTATTTAGAGGTATGTATGAAATAGATTTAGATCTTGTAATAAAAAAATTAACGAAGTAATGAAATAGTAAAAGTGGGGAGATAAGAATGAAAAAGAATTTAAAAATCATATTTAGTATTTTATCTTTAGTTTTAATCAGAAATCAAGCAATGGCAGAAGTTAATTCTGCTATTAGTTTGACAAACGAAGATTCTATTATTTTACAAAAAGAGAGTGGGGACTCAGCAGTAAAAAAATATAATGAAAATGAAATAAGATTTTTTGAGTTAGAAAATGAGCTTAAAAAGTTAAAAGATGAAAATTCTGCTTTAAAAAAAGGAAAAGAGATTCCGACAGAATTAAAATTAACAGGATTTATAGGAGCTAAAATTGAAATTGAAGAACTTTCAAAAGATATAAATGAAGGGAAGATAAAATTTGTACTTTCTGAGGGAAGTTTAAAACATAAAGATTATGATAATTGGTCGTTGTTTTATCATGTAGCTAAAGAGCAATATTTTAAATCAAAGATGTGGGATAGAAATGGTAGTCCACAGAATACGATTGTAGAAATTGTTCCAAGATATCAGAGAGCTTTTAATAATGAAAAAGGAATAGGAGCTTTTGAATTTATCTATACATCTGAGAGTATCGATAATAGAGATGCTATAAAATTAAAACCATCAGTATACTATAAGCTTAGTGATAAAATATCTTTAAATTATTATACTTTGGTTGGTAGAGAATTTAAAGGTGGATATGATGACTATGAATTTTTAGAATTGGAACCTGGCTTTGGATATAAGCTAACAGATAATACAGGTTTTGGAGTTAATTATTTCTTAAAATGGGGACAAACTTCAAATGAAAAATTTTCTGAAAGAGAAAGATTTTTTAAGCCATATATCTGGAGAAACTTTGAAAGTATAGGGTTAGGGCTATCTCTTTGGGGAGAGATAGGACCATATAAAAATAATGATGGTGGAAGAAATAATAATACAAAATTTGGAATCTCTGGAAATAAAACTTTAACAGAATCTTTAAAAGTGATTGGAGAAGTTAGTTATAAAAGAGAGGAACAGAAAAAATTAAAGAAAGATATTGATATAACATTAGTTATGTTAGGATTACAGTATAGTTTTTAAAAGCTAGGAGATTAGTGTGGAAAATCAGATAAATGATTTATTAAAAATTTTAGGTGGTAAAGATAATATAAAGGCTTTGAACCATTGTATGACAAGATTACGTATTGAAGTTAAAGATTCTACTTTAGTTAATGAAAAAGAATTAAATGATTTTCATCTTGCAAAAGGAGTAGTAATAAATGATAAAAATATTCAAATTGTAATTGGAGTAAAAGTTAAAACAATTTTTGTAGAACTTTCTGAGAAGTTAAATAATCAGAATAGTGAAGAGCAAAAATTAAAAGAAGACAATCAGAAAATAAGTAAGATGGCTTTTTTTTCTGAGATGTTTCTACCTATGATTCCTTGGATTCTTTTAACAGGTATGCTCTTAATAGCAAGTAAGATCAACTATATAAAAGATATTTTTTATTTAAATCTTTTAAAGGATATTTTAATAAAATATTTTCCCGTGCCATTGGGATACTCACTTTTTAAATATAAAAATAGAAATCCTTTAATTGGTTTAACTTTTGGAATTATGATGGTCGTTTTAAATAAAACAGATAATTTGATATTATTAATTGTAGGTCTTTTAATTTTAATAAAAATAGAGGAACTTTTAGATAAAATAATTAAAGAGCCATTTAAGATACTTTTGGTACCTGGATTAAGCTTGCTTTTATCCGTTGGAATAGTTGACATTTTATTATATCCAATTTTAGATATATTTTTAAAAGAGGTTCTAAAGTTTATTGATTACATTTTTGTATGGAAATATTATCCAATTTTAGCTTTTCTATTTGGTGTTAGCTACGCAGTTCTAGTGAAGAAGGGATTGCATCATATTTTACTGCTTATAGATTTGCAATTAATATTAGCTGCTGGTGGAACAATTTTATGGCCTATGATAGCTATTTCAAATATATCCCAAGGTTCAGTAGCTTTAGGAATATCTTTTAAAGAGTTCCATACAGCACTCTTGGCTTATATAGGAATAACAGAACCAGCTATGTATGGAGTGAACTTGAAAAGTAAAAATAAATTTCACGCTACTTTAATCTCTTCAGGAATAGGATGTTTTATAACTGGTATTTATAAAATAAAATCTATGGGGATAGGTCCCGGAGGATTACCTGCACTTTATGTTGTAGATAGAAGCTTTTTAAGAGGCTTTGTTTTAGCTATGTTAGTGACGATTTTAACTGGCCTCTTGCTAGGGTTCATGAATAAAAGAAGTAATAGATAGAGTAGTTAACTAGATAAATAATTAAAAATCCCTCTATCTAATGATAGGGGGATTTTGTTATTTTACTGATTCAAATTAGAAGTTCTTCAAATCATCTTCAACGTTACTTATAGTTCCAAGACCAAAATTATCTATTAAAACATTAAGAACGTTAGGACTTAAAAATGCTGGAATAGTTGGTCCAACATGTATATTTTTAAATCCAAGATATAAAAGAGAAAGAAGAACCAAAACAGCTTTTTGTTCATACCAAGCTATATTGAAAACTATTGGAAGCTTATTCACATCATCCAATCCAAAAGCTTCTTTTAATTTTAAAGCTATAAGAGCTAAAGAGTAAGAGTCGTTACACTGCCCTGCATCTAAAACTCTTGGAATTCCACCGATATCTCCTAAATCTAATTTGTTATATCTATATTTAGCACATCCTGCAGTTAAGATCACAGTATCTTTAGGAAGAGCAGCAGCAAACTCAGTATAATATTTTCTATCTTGCATTCTAGCATCGCATCCACCCATTACATAGAACTTTCTAATAGCGCCAGATTTTACAGCTTCAATAACTTTATCGGCAAGAGATAAAACTTGGTTATGAGCAAAACCAGTAATAATCTCTCCTTTTTCTAGCTCAACAGGTGGTTTGCAAGTTTTAGCAGCCTCTATAATTTCACTAAAATCTTTTTTACCATGTTCGTTAATTGCAATGTGTTTACAGCCCTCCATACCTGCAGAGTTAGTAGTGTAGACTCTTTCTAAGTAATTAGCGATAGAACCTCTAGGAGGAACTAAGCAGTTACTTGTAAATAAAATAGGACCATTGAAATCTATAAACTCTTTTGTTTGGTGCCACCAAGAGCCACCATAGTTTCCAACAAGGTTATCATATTTTTTAAAGAACGGATAAGCTATTCCAGGGAGCATTTCAGAATGAGTATAAATATCTACTCCTGTTCCACGAGTTTGTTCAAGTAGCATCTCTAAGTCTTTCAGGTCGTGTCCAGAAATCAAAATACCAGGATTATTTCTTACACCAAGATTAACTTTTGTGATTTCAGGATGTCCATAAGTAGATGTATTAGCTTCATCTAAAAGAGCCATAGCATCCACTCCAACTTTTCCAACGTTTAAAACCATTTGAATCAAGCCATCAATGCCTAAAGAGTCATCATCAACATTAGCTAAAGTTTCTTCTATAAATCTATAAATTTTAAAATTTTCTTTTCCAAGGTTAAAAGCATGTTCAATATATGCAGTCATTCCTTTAATTCCATAAATTATAGTTTCTCGAAGAGATCTGATATCATCATTTTCTGTTCTTAGAACACCAACTTTTGATGCATATTCAAGGAGAGACTCATTGTCATTTGGATTGGTAGGGCAGTTAATATATTTTGAAAATTTATCAGGAATAGAGATGTTGTGATTTCCAAGTTCAACCTGAAGAGCAGCACGATACATCTCTCCAGTTTCAATCTCTTTTATAATAGCATTATCATCAAAATTAGCATTTGTGATAGTTACGAAAAGGGCATTTACAACCCAACGATGTAAACTATTACAAATAGATGTTTTATCGTGTAATAACTCAACATAAGCAGATACTGTTTTAGCCGTATGGATTAATAAATCTTGAAGTTTAGCAGTATCTGGAGATTTTCCACAAACACCTCTTATTGTACACCCTTTGTTCATTGCAGTCTCTTGACATTGATAACAAAACATAGACATAAATACCTCCTAGAATATATTTTTACATGAAAAAGCTGAGGAACTTACAGCCCTCAGCAAATTTCTATTCTTTTTCAAACTCGTCTTTTCCAACTCCACAAATAGGACAAACCCAATCTTCAGGAACATCTTCCCAATGAGTTTTCGCAGCAACCCCATTGTCAGGATCCCCAGTTTCAGGGTCATAAATCCAGTTACAAACGTTACATCTCCATTTTTCCATAAAAAACCTCCTCAAGTTAATCAAATTCAATTGATTTTTTTTACAAGAATTAGATAGTTTTTCCTTTAAAAAATTTGTTATAATAGAATACATATAAAACGAATTGGAGGAAAAATATGAAAAGAATAGGTTTCATTGGAGCTGGGAATATGGGCAAGGCGATGATAAATGGAATGTTGAAAAACCATATACCATCTTCAAACATATATGCGAGTGGAAGAGATTTGGAAAAATTAAAAAAATTAGGAGAGTCACTGAGTATAAATATTTTTGAGAGTAATATAGAGTTGGTAAAGAGTTGTGATATTATATTTTTAGGAGTAAAACCAAATATATATTCTAAAGTAATTGATGAGATAAAAGATTATATCGATGAAAACAAAATAGTGGTAAGTATTGCACCAGGATATTCTTTAAAAGAGTTAGGGAATATGTTTGGAAAAAATGTAAAAGTAATGAGAACAATGCCAAACACTCCAGCCATGGTAGGAGAGGGAGTTACAGCTTATTGTATCGAAGAGAATATAAGCTTGAAAGAAGAGAGAACTATAGTAGAGATATTAAGTTGCTTTGGATTGGTAGAGAGAGTTGAAGAGAAAGAGATGGATGCAGTAGTAGCAACAACGGGATCATCACCAGCTTATGTTTATATGTTTATTGAAGCGATGGCTGACGCCGCAGTATTAGGTGGAATTTCAAGAGATAAAGCATATAGATTAGCAGCACAGGCTGTTTTAGGAAGTGCAAAGATGGTTTTAGAAACAGGAATGCATCCAGGGGCTTTAAAAGATATGGTGTGTTCACCAGGAGGAACGACAATAGAAGCAGTAACAACTTTAGAAGAAAATGGATTTAGAAATGCTATAATTAAAGCTATGAGAAATTGTATGGAAAAATCTAAAAAAATGAACTCATAGAAGAGTGTTTAAATAATAAAATAAATAATAAAGTAAATAAAAAGTAGAGGGCACCATCACGAATCCCTCTACTTCATAAAACATATAAATCTTTAAAAATTGAATCTTTTCACGTTTAAATAACCTTAAAACTTGTAAAACACTTTTTTAAAACTTAAAACACTTTACTAACTTTAAATCTATTTCTCACATAATAGTTAGATTTACAATTTCACGATTTGTTTTTATTTTTTTTTCATCACGAAAACATTATACATTTTACTATAAATTACTATACTTTTTATAATTATATAACTTTTGAACATCTTTGAAACTGTGTGATGGCTTTTTTAAAACTTTAAACAGTTGAAACTTAAAACCTTTTAAATCTTATCTAACTATTATTATAATTTTTAGACGGTTTTTGTTTCTAAAAAAGTTTGAAAAAAAATATTTTTATTTATATTTTAAAAATTTAATATAAAAAAGGATTTTTTCGAATTTTTCAGAAAGAGTGTGTAGAAACATAAAAAAGATAAAGGAGAGTCTATGTATAAGGTAGAGCTGTTTGAACATGAAAATATTTTAATATCTAGAGAGTTAGAAGATTATGATAGTACTTTTAGTTATCTTGAAGTTTTGATTAAAGAGCTAGGAGATAATCGAAAAATTATAGTTCATGAGAAAAGAGATGATCGTTGGGTTAAATTTGGAGAATGGAAATTACAGTAGAATTTAAATTTTGTTAGGTATATGACTTTTAACATGGTATATTAAAGCTTAGCTTAATAAAAATTTAAAGGAACGTGATATATGAGAAAATTTCCAAAACATCTATATATAGTAAATTATCCAACACCTGAAGAGGAGCTTTGTCACTTAGAGATGAAAGTAGTTTTTGGAAAAGAACTTAAAGATAAGATGTTATTTTCAGATATAAAATTTAATTCATCAAATAGTCCATTCATAAAAACTCGTTTAGATATTATTTATGAAAAAGATAGTGTTGAAGAAATTTTAGAAGAGATTAAAAAAGATAAAAATATTTATAATAATTTCAAATTAGAATATGTAAGATTAAACAGTTTAGATAACGTACCATATGAAGAGCGATTGAAAATAATAAAAGAGATCTCTATGAATATTCAAGGATGTCACAATTTTAAAAATCCAGAATTTAGCTTTGGGATAACTAAGGTAGATGATAAATGGTTGTTTGGAATTGATAATAAGAATGATTATAAGTGGCACTCACATGATAATAAACCTTGCTCATACTCGAACTCGTTAGGAGTAAAAGTAGCCAAAGCTGTAGTAAATATAGCAAATGGTGGTTCTAAAGATAAAACAATTATTGATCCATGCTGTGGAGTTGGAACAACTTTAGTTGAAGCTTTAGATGCAGGTTATTTAATAGAAGGTTATGAAATAAATAAGCAAATTGCAAAGAATGCAAATATAAATTTAGAGTTTTATGGTTTTGATTCGATTGTTGTAAATGATGATATGCATAATATTCAAAAAAATTATGACAGCTCTATAGTTGATATACCATACGGTCTTTTTAGTCACACCTCAGAGGATGAGCAGAGAAAAATAATAGAAACAGCTAGAAGAATATCTAAAAGAATGGTTATGATATCTTTTGAAGAACATGATTTGATGATAGAGGAAGCTGGGTTTAAAATAATTTATCAATGTATAGTAACAAAGGGTAAATTCAAAAGATTTATAGTTGTTGCAGAGTAGAAAGTAAACTAATGTTAAAATAATGTAAAAAAACTTGTTGACTTTTTTTATAAGTTGTGGTATTATAATTATGTAGCACAGAGGAAGTTGAAAAACAAACCTGACTATGAAGCCTGGGTGGCGGAATAGGTAGACGCACGGGACTTAAAATCCCGAGCTATCTGATAG
>NZ_JRJZ01000046.1:0-4829 GCF_000800875.1 Cetobacterium sp. ZWU0022 | reverse complement strand
TTAATTTGAAAAAAGTATCTTTCCTATTAAACTTTATTAGTTACTAGCTGAGTAGTTACTGCATTCTTTATTCCAGGATTAGCTTACGGTATTGCTGCTAAAACAGTTAAATCACACAAAGATGTTATCAAAGCTATGACTAAAGCTATGGCTTCTTGTGGACAAGTTTTAGTTATCATATTCGTTTCTGCACAATTCGTTTATGTTTTCTCAAAATCAAACATCGGAATTGTTATAGCTGTTAAGCTTGCTGATGTATTAAAAGATTTAGGAATTTCTGGAATCTGGGCTGCGGTTGGATTAATCTTCTTAACTGCTTTTGTTAACCTATTTATCGGAGGAGCTTCTTCTAAATGGTTAATGCTATCTCCAGTATTCATTCCTATGTTTGTTGAACTAGGATTAACTCCTGAATATACTCAATTAGCATACAGAATTGGAGATTCGACTACTAACATTATATCTCCATTAATGTCTTACTTCCCAATCATAGTTGGTTTTGCTTCTAAATATGAGGAAAAAGAGGGATCAATGGGAATTGGAACTATCATTGCTATGATGCTACCATACTCTATTGTATTCTTAATTGGATGGACAATAATGTTCGTTGCATGGACTTATTTAGGATTACCAATTGGACCTGGAGTAAGCATGTTTATGTAAAAAAACTAAAGGATGAAGAAAATTTCTTCATCCTTTTTATATATCCTTTTCTTCTCCTACTTCTATTATATCAATATATTTTTTCATCTCTTTTCGAGCAGCTTCTCCCTTAGAAAAAATTGTAATTACATTTTCTGGATTTAAGGTTCTAATAAAACTATTTAACATAACTAAATCCATAGTCTTATCGTCACTGAAATAACTATTTTTTATTCTTCCTATATTTGCAATCATCAAATCTATTGGATAATATATAAGATTTTTTATTATATTTTCAGCATATATAGTATCCGCTGTTATGTATATTCGTTTCACTTTCCCTTCTCCATCAATTATTGTCAAAAAATAACCATTAGCCTTCCCCAAAATTGGATTTGATAAAAATCCACCACCTTTATAGGTCGGTATTACTTCTATTATTATTTTATACCCTTTTATCTCTATCTCTCTTTTTTTAAACCATTCGACAAAATCTATATTTGAGTTTTTTTTATCTCTCAAAAGTTTTCCAGATTCTTTTCTAGTTATAATTCTAGCGTTTTCTTCTATAATTTTAGCACCCTCTTCATCAAAATGATTTAAAGAACACTCTGTTATCAACCATAATTTTATATTTTTAAAACTTTCATCTTCCGGTCCAACAAATCTAATATCCTCTCCTTTTTTATTTAAAAACGATGGATTACATCCTATTTTAAATTTTTTATCTATCTCCAATATCCAACAAGTTTTTCCTAAAAATTTAAATTTCAACTCCATAGTTCCCTCCAAAACTTAAATTCAATGATATAAGTCTTTTCTGCAAACATCTGTATCTTCCTTTAAAAAAAAAGTATCCTTACTATGGACACTTTTCTTCATCTATTTCTCAGTTTTTATAACTCCTTTTGTATACTCAATTTTTATAACTTTATCCGTAAAAGGAACCTCTTGAGTTACATATCCATCAAACAATTTCCCTTTATAATATAATTTAGTTCCCTTCAACTCTAAGTTTTCATCTCCAAATTTAACCTCTTGTTTACTGCAAGCAACCAAAGATAAAATTGCTATCCCTAATAATATTTTTCTCATACCTTATTACTCCTAACTAAATTTAATTAAAAATATTATAGCATATATTTTTTAACTTTTTCTATTTATTAAAGGATTTTCTTTTTTTTATAGTACTTATCTTTATACAAACTATTATCTATAGGTGGTGTTATGAGTACTGACTTTGCAATCTTAGCTTTTTTCAGTTTAATGTTAGCTTATCTTTTAATCTGTGAAATTTTCACTATTCTTTTTAGATTAACCGGCTTAACGGAAGAAACAGCACGTTTTCAAGTTATCTCTATGTTAACAACATGTGGTTTTACAACAGTTGAAAGTGAACTTATTACCTCTTCTAGAAAAAGAAAAAAACTTGCTTTTATAACTATCCTTTTTGGTTATATTTTCTCAGTTACAATAGTCTCTATGGTTATAAATTTCTTTATGCGTTTAAGTGATGAAAATAGCCTACAAATTATTCTAAAAGCTATTTTAGCTATAATTTTTATTATTATCATCTGGTATATTCTTCTAAAAGTAAATTTTGTTAAAACTCGATTTGATAAAATAATTAGTAGATTCGGAGTAAAAGCTATGTTTAAAAACCAAAATAATCCTATTATGGTTTTAGCAATTTTTAAGTCTGAAGTTATTGCAGAAGTTACAATTACTAATTTACCTGAAGAACTTATAGATACAAAGTTAAAGGATTCTTATATTAGATTACACTACAATCTTCAAATTTTAACTGTAATAAAACCTAATGATGAAAGCACTCCAGTAACCGGAGATACAATACTTGAAAACAATGATAAAGTTATTATTTTTGGAACATTAAAAAATATAAAAAAACTTTTTATCAGAGAAAAGAAATTTTAAATAAAGAGACTTACCAGTCTCTTTTTTTTATGTTATAATCTACCTCGGCGTAAAAATTTTAAAGGAGTAGATAATGAAACTTGGATCAATTGATTTAGAAAGAGATTCTATAAGTAAGCTATTTTTTAACTTTTCTTTTCCAGCTGTAATGGGAATGTTAATCTCAGCTTTTTATGTTATTATTGATGGTATTTTTATAGGTAGAGGTATCGGTGGAGATGGTTTAGCAGCAATTAATGTTGCATACCCTGTAATCACTTTAACTATTGCTTTGAGTCTTATGTTTGGAACTGGAGGAGCCACAGTTATCTCTATAAAACAGGGAGAAGGAAAATCTGAAGAAGTTAATAAATATTTTTCACATATGATTATTTTAAATATTATTTCCTATATTATCATATGTTCGTTAACACTTATATTCCAAAATAAAATTATCTATTTTTTAGGAAGTAGTGATAAATTATTTGACTTAACAAAAGCTTATTTAATTCCAGGAGTTATTTTCAGTATATTTTTTATGTTATCTATATCTTTAAATGCTGTGGTTAGAAATAACAATAGCCCTAATTTTGCTATGGCATCTATGGGAATTGGAGCCATCGTAAACATTTTATTAGATGAACTTTTCATTCTTAAGTTTAAATGGGGAATGTATGGTGCAGCATATGCTACTGGTATAGCCCAGATGTCATCTGCATTATTTTTGCTTTCTTATTTTTTAAGGAAGGATTGTAATATAAAATTTATACAAAACACACTAGATATTAAAGCTATTAAAAGAATTTGCTTGAATGGATTCCCATCTTTTATTCTAGAATTTGCGGTTGCTGTAATTACAATTTTATTCAATTCAACTTTAATGGTTTTAACTGGTGAGATTGGAGTAGCAGCTTTTAGTATAATCGCTTATATATTTTATGTTTTTAGAATGATTTTCAATGGTTTGGCACAAGGGATTCAACCTATTATCAGTTATAACTTCGGTGCTAAACAATGGAGCAGAATAAAAGACACCTTAGTTTTAGGTCATAAGATATCTTTAGTTGTTTCTTTACTAATTCTTTCACTTGTGTATTTCGAAAGAGATTTTATCATCGAATTTTTCAACGGAGATTTAGAATTAATCAAATTGGCTTCTAGAGGTTTACTTATATACTCATCAGCAGTTATATTTTTAGGAGCTAATTTTATTCATATATCTTATTTACAGTCTATGGAGAAAGCTACTATCGCTAATTTTTTATCTTTTGGTAGAAGTTTTGTATTTATTATTATTGGTATCTTTACTTTACCAAGTTTTATTGGTATAGATGGTGTTTGGCTCTCTCTTCCCTTTGCTGACTTCATGACATTTATTACTGGAGTGGCTATTGGATTAAAAAATAGAAACAACAAAACTACATAATTTTTTTTCTTGAGAGAAAAAGAAATCAACTTTTATTTCGTATATAAATAACATAATACTTTTGACAAAAGGAGGGAAGTCTTATGTTGCATTTTGTACACGATTATGAATTTTTAGGTCTAGCTAAGAAAAATTTTACTGATGATTATGGTAATGAGATGTGTCAGCTTTACTATATATATAAATGTAAAAAATGTCATAAAATTAAAATAAAAGAGTTTATGGTTTCTAAAGCTGATGAATCGGATGGAATCCCTACTGTTTTAGGTCTATATCGCAACGCTTTAGATTGTGATGTTCTTAGAGCTATTGAAATTTCTTAACATTTATAAGTTTTAAATTATAAGGAGGGGTACAGATGTTTTTAAAAGAGTTTAAAGAGTTTGCTATCAAAGGAAATGCTATTGATTTAGCTGTCGGTGTTATAATTGGAGGGGCTTTTGGGAAAATTGTAACCTCTATTGTCAATGATCTTTTGATGCCTATTGTTGGTATTTTATTAGGTGGAATCAATTTCTCAGACCTTAAATATGTTATAAAGCCCGCTGAAGGAACTATTCCTGAAGCTGCAATAAGATATGGTAATTTTATTCAGTCAGTTGTTGATTTTACAATCATCGCCTTTTGTATCTTTTTGATGGTAAAAGCTATTAATCAATTACGAAAGAAAGATGAAGTTCCTGCTACACCACCAGCTCCTACAAATGAGGAAAATCTTTTAACTGAAATCAGAGATTTATTAGCTAAAAAATAATTTTTTAATACTTAATAAAAAAAGAGATTCTACGTAACTACTCAGCTGGTAGATTACAAAAAATAAAAAATAGCTAAATAATAGGAGATTTCT
>NZ_JRJZ01000056.1:0-832 GCF_000800875.1 Cetobacterium sp. ZWU0022 | reverse complement strand
CTTCTATGGCATTAGAAAATCCTGTAAGTCCATCAACACAAGCAATTAATATATCTTCTACGCCTCTAGATTTAAGTTCATTCAACTTACTAAGCCAAAATTTTGCAGATTCATTTTCTCCAACCCACATTCCAATGACGTCTTTTTCGCCTGAAGAACTAATTCCAATAGCTATATAGACAGCTTTTTTTACAATTTGTCCTTCACTTCTTACGTGATAGTGGATAGCATCCATAAAAACAATAGGATAAACTGCCTCTAAAGGGCGAGTTTGCCATTCTTTAACAAGAGGTAGGATCTTATCTGTAATTCTAGTAATAGAGCTATCCGAAACTTGATATCCATAAATCTCTTCAATGTGAGATTCAATGTCACTAGTTGTCATTCCTTTAGCATACATAGAAATTATTTTAGCTTCTAAATCTTGTCCTATTGTATTTTGATGTTTTTTGACAACTTGAGGTTCGTATTCGCCATTTCTATCACGGGGAACATTAACTTCAATTTCACCAGCGCTACTTTTAAGTTTCTTTGAGCTATATCCATTTCTTGAGTTGTTAGATTCTTTATTCCGATAGTCATATTTAGTATATCCTAACTCCTCCTCTAGCTCCCCTTGATAAAACTCTTCAATCATAACTTTCATCATATCTTTAAAAAAAGTATTAAGATCGTCAGGACTAGAGATAGGGTTTTGCTTCAAAAATTCTCTTACTTTAATTCTTTTTTGCTTTTCTTCTTCAGTCATATTTCTTCTCATAAAAAAACCTCCAAGTTAGATAATTTAATATTACCCCAACTTGAAGGTTTACACAAATATTTAATTAGACCC
>NZ_JRJZ01000152.1:0-1576 GCF_000800875.1 Cetobacterium sp. ZWU0022 | reverse complement strand
TCACCTCGTATAATGAAGATATAAAAATCTTCATCAATTTATTTGTTATAATTTACTAAAGTGCTGTGGATTATTATTTTCACCTATAGCTAGTTCAACTAGACTATTTTAATTGAGGCTATAACCACAGCTTTATACTAATTTGTTAATTAGTTAGATAACGCTTGACGTTTTATATAGGACGAGGATACATTCAGTATAAAGCTTTAGTGGAAAACAAACAGTACTTTTCATATATTTTCAAGGTGGTGAATTATGATTTATGTAGGAATTGATATCGCGAAAGACAAACACGACTGCTACATTGTTACCTCTGATGGCGTTCTTATCAGCGATAATTTAAGAATCACAAATACTCTTGAAGGATTTAATACTCTTTACTCCATTATCTCCTCAAACTGTCAAGTCGCTAATGATGTGCGTATAGGGCTTGAATCTACCGGTCATTACGGTATCAATTTAGAAAATTTCTTGCGTACCAAGGGATACCAACTTACGGTATTTAATCCCCTTGCTGTAGCTTCCTTTAGGAAGTCTCAAACACTAAGAAAAACCAAAACTGACAAAGTTGATGCTAAGTTTATTGCAACCTTGCTATTCAACTCAGATCAAACCCTAACAGCACTTGTATCTGATGAAATTAGAGAATTAAAATCTCTAACTAGACACCGATATAGATTAATTGGACAGTGCACTAAATTAAAAGTTTCTGTCTCGCGTTTACTTACAATTTTATTTCCCGAACTAGGGACATTAATATGGTCGATACATCAAAAATCTAGTTATGCTATGCTCTTAGAATTTCCAAGTGCTCATGCTATTTCTAACTGTCATTTAACTAAATTAACTAATCTTTTATCCAAAACCTCAAAGGGAAAGTATGGAAAAGATAAGGCAATAGCTTTAAAAAATCTAGCTTCCAAATCTATTGGTATCAATAGTGGTGGAACTTCTTTTGAGCTTCAACAAACAATTAGAATAATTAATTATTATTTAGATGAAATTTCTATTTTGGATAAGAAAATCAAAGAACTTCTTATTCAAATGAAAACACCACTGATAAGTATACCTGGAATATCTTATACGCTAGCATCGATTATATTATCTGAAATTGGAGATATCACGCGATTTCAAACCCCAGCTAAATTATTGGCTTTCGCGGGATTAGAACCTTCTGTTTATCAATCAGGAAAGTTCCAAGCCACAGGTACTTCAATGGTAAAAAGAGGTTCTACGTATCTTCGATGGGCAATCATACAAGCTGCACGCTTAGTAGCAATGCGTGATCCTACATTCAAACTTTATCAGGAGAAAAAGAAGAACGAAGGAAAACATCATTATGTTGCAATTAGTCATACATCTAAGAAGCTACTCAGAGTAATTTTTCATCTTTTAAAGAATAATATTAATTTTATTCCACAAAACTAAATGTTTTAATAATTTTATTTTTTAAAAGGCGACTTTAAAATTTCTCAAAAAGTCGTCTCCTAGAAACACGCCCATATTTTTTTAAAAAATTCTAAAAAATATTTTAGAAAAAACAAAATTATATACTTGACTTCATATAGTTAGTCTC
>NZ_JRJZ01000139.1:0-9207 GCF_000800875.1 Cetobacterium sp. ZWU0022 | reverse complement strand
TCGAACTCGCGACATTCAGCTTGGAAGGCTGACGCTCTACCAACTGAGCTACTCCCGCATCACTTACAAAGATATAGTACCATAAGTTTTAAAGTTTGTCAACAAAGTTTTTTTATTTTTTAAAAAAAACTTTTGCTTTTACTTCACCTTCATTATGAACCTTATCTACTGGAGAAACCTTATAATAATAACTTTTACCTTTTTCTACTGTTTTATCTAAATATTTTAAACCATACTTTCTTTTTACAGTTCCTAAAATATATTCTGATGAAACTCCTTCAAAATCTTTATTTGTACTTCTATATATTGCATAGTAGTCACTGTAGTTATTAGCTGGATCATCCCAAGTTAAAAGAATTCCATCTTTAGTTATTTTTCCTGATAGGTTTGTTACTGGCTTTGGTGGGATTTCATCTATCCAAGGAGTCCTTGGAGGTAAAGCTTGATTCTGATAAACCTCTTTTCTTAGATTATCTTTTATATTCAAACTATTTTTTTGAATTTTATCAAATCCAAAAAACACACTCCCTTGAACAGCTTTTGTTTTTCTATTATATTTAATTTGTTCTATTAACTCTTTCTCATTTTTCCAAGCTTTCGTAGTATCTATCTTATAAGCTGCATGTCCTACATATAAATTTACATTACTATCTTTAACTTCATTTATCCACCAATCAACCAAAATATCGTACTGAGCAACCTTCAAGTTAAAATCCCAATATATCTGTGGAACTATATAATCGATCCACTCATTTTTTATCCAATTTCTTGTATCTGCATATAACGTATCATAATTTTCAGCACCAGCTCTTGTTGCTGAACCAGTAGGATCTTTATCATTGTTTCTCCAAACACCAAAAGGACTTATTCCAAATTTAACATATGGTTTTTCTTTTTTTATTTTTTTTGATAACTCTCTTACAAACGTATCTGTATTTTTTCTTCTCCAGTCCTCTCTACTTAAATCTTTTCCATATAATTTATATGTTTTATCATCACCAAAAGGAACTACTTTTTTATTTTTATCAAGTACTGGATACGGATAGAAATAGTCATCCATGTGAACTCCATCTATGTTGTAATTTTTAACAACATCAACTATTACGTTTTCTGTAAATTCTCTAGCTTTTGGATTCCCAGGATCGTAATAAAGTTTTCCGTCATATTGAATAACCCACTCTGGATTTTTCCTTGCTATATGATCTTTTGCTATCTCTTCATTTTTTTTCAATGTAATTCTATACGGATTAAACCAAGCATGAAACTCTAAATTTCTTTTATGCGCTTCCTCTATAAAAAATTCCAAAGGATCATATCCAGGATTTTTCCCAATCTCTCCTGTTATATATTTTGACCACGGTTCCTTTGTTACTTTCCCATAAAACCTATCCGCTGTTGGTCTGACTTGCATAATCACTGCATTCATATTCAACGATTTTATCTCATCTAATATATCTATAAACTCTTTTTTCTGATCTTCTATAGACAAACCCTGTTTAGATGGCCAGTTTATATTATCTACTGTGGCAATCCAAACCCCTCTAAACTCTCTATCACTATCTTTTGCAAATACAGATGATAAAACCATTAGAAATAAACAAAATATATAAGCTACTCTCTTCATAAATTCTCCTCTTATCCCTTTATGATTGAAAACTTTTCTCCTAACTCATCTCTTAAAGCGCATATAAAGTCAATTTTATTTCCCATTATAAGTGGAACAATTATCTCTCTTTTATCTTTAGTAACTATTCTGATAATAACTTGTAATCTACTAGCTTTTCCTATTACTCCTTCTTTTAAAGTACACGACTCTATATCTTCGAATGCTAAATCTAAACCTTGGCCTAATACTTTTTTCTTTTCACAATCTAAAACAATTTTATATGAAAAGATATTTTTCAAATGCTTTAATCCTAAGAATAAAAGTAGTCCTGCAATGGCTAAATATGGTATGCTGAAATCTTTTGTATATCCTATATATCCTTGAAGTAAACCGATTAGTATCAATGGCAACCCTGTTCCTAACCACATCACCAACTTCTTTGCTTCTAAACTATATTTTCTCATCGCCTTATATTCTATCTTTGTTTTTGCTATTTTCTTTATAAAATCATCATAAAAAAACATTATTCCTCCCATTAAAGAAGAAAAGTAGAGACTCATCTCTACTTTTCTATTCAATTATTTATTATTTTACTAATTCCATGATATCTTCTGGTTTATAATCTAAGTTATGAACCGCATTTATATATCTAACTGTTTTACTCTTTCCTCTGATTACTAAAGTTTGAGTTCTAGCTATACTTCCTTTTCTTTTTACACCCTCTAAAAGGTCTCCACTTGTTATTCCTGTTGCTGAGAATATAACTTCATCATCTTTTACTAAATCATCCATTTTAAGAACATCTCCAACTCTAAGTCCCATCTCTTCACATCTTGATTTTTCATAAGCTGAAATTTTATCATTCTCTAAAGATACTCCTTTAACTTCACTTCTTAATTTTAATCTAGCTTGCATATCTCCACCTAAAGCTTTAATAACTGCTGCTGATATAACACCTTCAGGAGCTCCTCCAATTCCATATAAAACATCTACATCAGAATCTACAACTGATGTTAAAATCGATCCTGCAACATCTCCATCTGGAAGTGCATAAACCTTAATATTTAAAGCTTGTAAATCTTTTATTATCTCTTTATGTCTTGGCTTATCTAATATTACTACTGTTAATTCCTCTAAAGGTTTTTTTAATGCTTTACAGATATTGTCAATATTTTCCATTAAAGGCTTAGATAAATCGATTACACCTTTTGCTTCTGGTCCTACAATTAATTTCTCCATATACATATCTGGAGCTTTTAAGAAGCTTCCTTTATTTCCTACAGCCAATACTGCAATCGCATTAGCTTGCCCTTGAGCAGTCATTCTTGTTCCTTCTACAGGATCAACTGCGATATCTACTGCTGAGAATCTATCTTTATCTGGAGAATCAATTCCTACTTTTTCTCCGATGTAAAGCATAGGAGCTTCATCAATCTCTCCCTCTCCTATTACAATCTCCCCTTGAATTTTTATCCCATTTAGCACAGTTCTCATAGCGTCTACCGCTGCTTGATCTGCCGCCTCCTTATCTCCTCTTCCTACCCATTTGTAAGCGGCTAAGGCTGCTGCTTCTGTAACTCTAGCAAACTCTAAAGCTAACTCTCTTTTCATTTTTCCTCCTACTTTGTTTCAATTAATCTATAAATTTTTTCTCCTGGTAAAACCATTTGGAGTTGATTCCTAGCTACTCTTTCTCTGTAAAAGGGATTATTTATATCCTCAATCATCTCATCATATTTAACAATTAAGCTTTCAATCTCTTTTTTCTTTTTTAATTTTATCTCTTGCTCTATTTTTAACTTATCGATTTTTACAAATGATCTAAATATATTTTGTCCTAAAAATGCAAAATGTATAACCAATGGGATTATCCAAAGCAGATTTTTCATTAGTTTTTACCTGACTCTTTCTTTAAAAGTTGTAACTTTTTAGAAACCATCCTTTTTGCAACTGGCGATATTTTATCTACAAATAAAATTGCTTCTAAATGATCATACTCATGTTGGAACGCTCTTCCTAATAAACCTGTTCCCTCTTCAATAACCTCTTCACCTTTTTCATTCATATACTTTATTTTTACAGTTACCGATCTTTTTACTGGTTTATATACTCCAGGAACACTTAAACATCCCTCATCTTCATTTTCAACTACATCAGATAACTCTATTAGTTCTGGATTTATAATTTTTCTTATTACCCCATCTCCAACATCAATTACAACTATTCTTTTTGCTATTCCAACTTGCGGAGCTGCTAATCCAACACCGTTTGCTTCATGCATAGTTTCAACCATATTATCTAAAATCTCTAATATTTCTGGTGTAATTGCCTCTACTGGCTCTGCAACAGTTCTTAAAGATTCATTTCCATATATTTTTATATCATATACCATCTTTATTTTTCCTCCAATTCTCTTTTTTCCTAATACATATTATATCATATTAGATTAATAGGGTCTACATCAACAACCACTCTATATTTTTTATTCTCAACTTTTTTTAGTTTTTCCTCCAATTTCAATTTAAATACATTTATTTTTGCTCTACTACCCTTCACAAAAATATTACATCTATATCTCCCTTTAACCTTATAAACTAAAGATCTCATAGGCCCATATATTTCTACCTCATCGTCCTGTATCTCTTTAAATAGTTTATGACAGTATTCTTCTAATCCACTCTCTTCTGGCGATGATATCCCTATGTTTATAATTTTTGAAAATGGTGGATAGGATAGAATCTCTCTTTTCTCAATCTCTTTATCATAAAAATTCACATAACTATTCTCTTGAATTTTTTCTATTATGTAATTTTCAGGTTGGTAAGTTTGAATTATAACTTTTCCTTTTTTTTCTCCTCTTCCTGCTCTTCCAGCAACCTGAGTTATCATTTGATACGTTCTTTCTCCCGATCTAAAATCTGGTATACTCATAACAGTATCTGCATTTATAACCCCTACTAAAGTTACATTAGGAAAATGAAGCCCTCTTGATATCATTTGAGTTCCTATCATAATATCATATCTTCCTGCTAAGAAATCGTTATACATATTTTCGTAGAAGTCCTTCTCTTTAGAAACCTCTCCATCAACTCTTATTATATTTACTGGAAATCTTTTTCTTAACTCCTCCTCAACTCTTTCAACGCCACGTCCACTAAAAGTCATATTTTTGCTATTACACTTTGAACATCTTCCTGTATATCTTTTAGATATTCCACAATAGTTACATTTCAGACTTCCATTACTTGCATAATAATTCAACTTTATAGAGCAGTGCTCACACTCCTCCATATGTCCACAATCTTCGCATTGAACGAGTGTTGAATATCCTTTTCTATTTAAAAGAAGTATTATCTGCTCTTTTCTCAATAGTGCAGTTCTCATCTCTTCTAATAATTTTTCACTAAAAAAACTGTCCTGCTCTTGCTTCATATCCACTATCTCTATTTCTGGTAATTTTGCATCCTTATATCTATGTTCAATTTCAAACAATTGAAAAATCCCTTTCTTTCCATAATAATAACTCTCTATTGATGGTGTTGCTGATCCTAAAACTACCTTAGCATTTTCTAGTTCAGCTTTTTTTATTGCTACAAACTTAGCATTATATCTTGGATTCGTATCTTGTTTATAACTGTTTTCATGTTCCTCATCCACTATTATGTATTCTAAGTTTTGTACAGGAGCAAATATAGCTGATCTAACTCCTAAAACCACCTTTTTATCTCCTATGTAAATACTGTACCATTCTTTAGCCCTATCAGTAGATGATAATCTACTATGAAGAATCGCAACTTCATCTCCAAATTCAATTTTAAATCTTTTTACCATCTGTGGAGTCAATGATATCTCGGGAACTAAAAATATTGATCCTTGATCTCTTTCTAAAGCTCTTTTTATAAGTTGAATATATATCTCTGTTTTTCCAGATCCCGTTACTCCTCTTATAAGAAAATGTCTTTTGCTAGACTCCTCAATCCCTTTTTTTATTAATTCTTGCTCTTCATTTAATTCTGTATCTTTTTTAAAAATTTTTTCTTCTAAATCTTTTTTTAATTTTTCCTCATCAAAAGTTTTTATTTTCCTCTCAAAAAAGATATTTTTTTCTTTTAAATGCTTCTCTATTATTTTTTTATCAAATTTTTTCTCTAAGGTTAGTTTACCGATCTCTTCTCTTGCTATAAAATAGTTTTCTAAATCCCTATCTAAGTTCTTTTCTCTATTCAATTCATACCAGTTATCTTTTAATTCTAGATAACCCTCTTCAAGAAACTCAGTGATTTTTTCTTTAGAAAATTTATCTACCAAAGTTTTTTTTCTAAACTTTAATCTATCATAAAAATATTGTAATAAATCATCAACTAACAAACTCTTTTTTTCTATATTTATTCTATAGATATCCTCATACTTTATTTTTATTCCCGCTGGAACGGCCGTAGAAAAAACTTGATCAAAAGAACTCATATAATAATCTTTAATCCATAACAAAAGCTCTATAAAACTTTTCGAAAAACTTAACTCTTCATATAAAACTCTCTTTATTGTTAAAACTTTGAACGAATACTCTTTCCCTATCTCTTCCTCTACAACAAGCCCAACCTTATCTTTATTTCTAAAAGATACTAGAACTCTATCTCCAATTTTTATATTTTCATCTTCACTGGCATAAGTATAGAAATCATTAGTCTTTTCTATATAGATACTAAAATATCTCATTACTTTTTCTCCTAGTTTAATTTTATTTTTATCTTTTTTATATCCGTCAGCTCTTTTTGAGCCTGAATACTTTGCTCAACAACCACACCCGCTCCTATTAGCTCAACCTCAATATTACTACCCTCGAATATCTCAATAACGTCTCTACCACTAAGACCTTTTAAATCCGGCATTAAAACTAACTCTTCGTGATTAGCAACGCTCTTTAAACTTGTTTTTCCTGCTACTCTAATTTTATCTATATTTTTTGGAGATATACTTTTTAATTTCGTTATCTTTTTTATAACCTCTCCTAGCACTGGAGCTGCTGCTGTTCCTCCAAATTTATCATATAAAATATTCCCTTGAGGTTTGAAAAACATTGCTAACATTATATACTGTGGCTTTTCAACCGGGAAAAAACCAATAACAGATGATAGATATTCATTCTTTACATATCTTCCTCTTTCACTAAATTGAGCAGTCCCAGTCTTTCCACCAATTCTATAACCATCTACACCACCCTTTTTTACCGTCCCATCTTCTACGGCTGATTCCATCATATCTCTCATCTCTTTTGACACAGTTTCACTAATTATCTTTCCCTTACTTACAGGTAAGTTTCTCCTAACAACAAGTCCATCTTTATCTGTAATTTTTTCAACTATATATGGTTGATACATCACACCACCATTTACAACCGCTGAAAATGCTGTTATCATCTGAATTGGTGTAACAGCTATTCCTTGTCCAAAGCTCATCGTACTCTTTTTTAATCCATTCCAACGTCTAACTGCCTCTCTTTTTGGTGTTTGTTCGTAAGGATAATCTACCCCAGTTTTATTATATAATCCAAATTTTTCTAAATAGCTATCAAATTCATCGTTTGTAAACATATCCGCCATTAAAACCATACCAATATTACTTGATTTTTTTAATACTTCCTCTGTTGTTAAAATCCCCTTTACGCTTCTACTACTCTCTTTAATCGTGTGACCATGTCTCCTAAAAGTTCCATCTCCTATATCAAATTTTGTAGTCTTTTTTATTTTTTTCTCTTCTAAAGCTGCTGCTATTATTAAAGGTTTAAATATAGACCCTGGTTCTAATTGAGATTGGAAAATTGGATTTGTCACAGCTTTTTTATTTTTTCTAAAAAATGAAGTCGCCAAAACTTTTCCTGTATTTGGATCCATCATTATGGCATAAGCTTCTTCTGAATTAGTTTTTTTAAACTGTTTTTCCATTTCATCATCAAGAATATACTGTAAATCATTATCTATAGTTAAATGTAAATCCATTCCATTTAAATTAACTTTCGTTCTTGCTCCTGCAGTAGGTAATCCGACCCCTAAGCTTCTTATACTTGGAATTATTTTTGAACTTCTATCACCTTTTAAATAATTTTCATAGAAAAGCTCTATTCCAAAAACACCCTCTTTTTCTGTACCTTTTTTAAATCCTATATTTCCAACTAAAAAGAAATATTGATCAGCTTTATAATATCTTCTCTCTTTTCTTCCCGTTAAAAATATAATATTTTTTCCTTTTATTTTGTACTTCTCCAAAATACTTTCAATCTCTTTTTTTTCAACATCATCTATATTTCTATTTAATCTTTTATATACTCTCTCTTCTTTCCCCAATTTATTTATAGTACTTAAAAGTGGTTTATAATTCTCTTTTATATATTTTTTGCTTATAAGCTCTCTTAATGCTTCTGGTGCATTCTCTGATTTTATGAATCTTTTTGGATCAACAGATAACTCATACATATTTATACTATATGCCAAGCCTTTCCCTTTTGAGTCATATATATTTCCTCTTTCTCCACCCTCTTTTCTCTCAACATTTACCTGTTTATTTATTGCCTCTTTATAACTTTCAGAATCAAAAAGTTGTATTTGAACCATTCTGAACATCAGTATAAAAAAACAAAATAAAATAACATCTGATACTATGAAAGATCTCAAAATAAAATTATTTTTCATCTTTATTTTTTTCCATTTAAAAAATACATATAAATTAAATATCAGCATCAGTGCAACAGCCACAGTCAATAAAAATTTTTTATAATATAAAGAAAGTCCGATTCCTAATATTTGCATTAAAAGTAAAAATATCTTTAGTTTCTTATTCATCTACCCATCCTCTTTTTATTTTTCTTTTAAATATTATATCAAATATTGTCAAAATAAGGTATAATAAGAATAAAATTCCACAAAAAGGAGTAATTGTATGAACGTTTTATTTCTATTGCTTTTTATGACCACTTCAGCTTTTGCACTTAATATAGGAGTTATTGACTCTGAATATATTTTTAGCCAATACAACAAGCGTTATGAGATGGAAGAGAAACTTGAAAATAAAAGATTAGAACTAAATTCTGAAATTGAGGGTCTAAGACAAAGTTTATTAGAGCAGGAAAAAGTTATAAAATCAAAATCAAAAATTACTGAAGAGGACAAAAAGAAATTGTTAGATTTAAAAAAACAATTTCAGGATAAAATCGAGATTTCTGAAAGGAATTTTCAAGAGGAACAACAAAATTTTATATATGATATCAAGTTTGAAATTGATTCAGTTGCCATCCTAATTGGGAAACAAAAGAACCTAGAAATGGTTATTGAAAAAAGTGCTACAATATATGGTGGTGTGGATTTAACAGAGGATGTCATAAATTTTCTTAACAATAAAGAATCATATAAGTTAGATACAACTAATCTTTTAAAAAAACAGTTATAAAAAGGGCATATCAAATGTATATACCCTTTTTTATTTTCTACGGATTAATTTTCAATACAACAAATAAAATAAAAAAAAGCACCTAAGTGCTTTAAAGTTCATATATGGTGGAAACAACTGGACTTGAACCAGTGACCCCCTGCTTGTAAGGCAGGTGCTCT
>NZ_JRJZ01000118.1:0-3794 GCF_000800875.1 Cetobacterium sp. ZWU0022 | reverse complement strand
TTGGGGTGTCGCCAAGCGGTAAGGCAACGGACTTTGACTCCGTCATGCGTTGGTTCGAATCCAGCCACCCCAGCCATTCAAAATGATATTTATAGGGAACTGATGAGTTCCCTTTTTTTTATTTTTTATTTTTTATAAAAAAATCCCGTTTCTTAATTACTATAAGAAACGGGATTTTACTATTATAATTCGCAATAATTTTTAGCTATTTTAGAAGCTAATCTAGCATTATTGAAAACTAATTGAATATTTGATTCTAAACTTTTTCCTTTTGTGATATCTTTTACTTTAGCTAAAAGGAATGGAGTACTATCTTTTCCTTTGATTCCTTTTTCTTCAGCTTCAGAAACAGCATTGTTAATTGCATTTGTAATTGTATCGAAATCCATAGCAAATTCTTCAGGAATTGGATTTGCAATAACAACTCCACCTTTTAAGTTAACATCCCATTTTGCTTTTAGAGTTTTAGCGATTTGTTCTGGAGTATCCATTTTGTAATCCACGTTGAAACCACTTTTTCTAGTGTAGAAAGCAGGTAACTCTTTAGTTTGGTATCCGATAACTGGAACTCCTTTTGTTTCTAAAAACTCAAGAGTTAATCCGATGTCTAGAATAGATTTAGCTCCAGCACAAACAACAGCAACATCAGTCATTGCTAATTCCTCTAAATCTGCTGATATATCCATAGTTGTTTCAGCTCCTCTATGAACTCCACCGATTCCTCCAGTTGCAAATACTTTAACACCAGCTAACGCGGCTATAATCATAGTAGAGGCAACAGTAGTTGCACCATCATCTTCAGAAGCTAATATTGCAGGGATATCTCTTCTACTAGCTTTAGTAACATCAAGACCTTTTTTTCCTAAATAATCAATCTCTTCTTTAGTTAATCCTACCTTTAATTTTCCATTTAAAATAGCTATTGTAGCTGGAACAGCACCATTTTCTCTTACAATTTCTTCAACTTTTAAAGCTGTTTCCACATTTTGAGGATAAGGCATTCCATGAGATATAATAGTAGATTCAAGGGCAACTACCGGTCTATTGTTTTCTAATGCTTCCTTAACCTCTTTTGAAATTTCTAAATATTTTGTTAAATTCATAAATTTTCCTCCTTAATTTTATTAACGTTTTCTAAAGACATATTGTCGCTAATTGTTTTTTCGCTTGAAATAGCGATTGTTGCACAAGCGATACCATTTTTACAACTTTCAATTATATCGAGATTCTCTAAGAAACTATAAGCGATTCCAGACATAAAAGCATCGCCAGCCCCAGTTGTATTGATAACCTTAGTTTTGAAAGGAGACATCTTACCAGAAGCTACTCCATTTGAATAAAAAACTCCCTCTTCTCCTAAAGAGATGAAAACTTGTTTTACTCCTTTTTCTATAAAGAAATTAGCACATTTTTCAAGAGAGTTTAAATCGATTATTTTTATACCAGAAAGTGTTTCTGCTTCTATTTTATTTGGTTTTATCGTGTGGAACCTACCGATAAAATCTTTAATTTTTAATGCTTTTGTAGTAGATACGCAATCTAAAAATACAGGTATATTAAAATTAGTTACAATATATTCAATAGTTTCTTTAGGTATATTTGTATCGACTATACAAAGTTTAGATTCGTCTAAAATCTCTTTTTTAGATTTGATAAAGTCTATAGTGACATTATCATATAAATCCATAGCAGAAATAGCAATCTTCATATCGTTATTATCATCTAGTATAGATAAATATGTAGATGTTGAAGAGTTTGGAATTATTAAAGAGTTAGAAGTGTTTATTCCTAAAACTCTACAATTTTTTCTAACTTCTTCGCCATTAAAATCATCGCCAAGGACAGTTATAAGTTCTACATCTTGATTTAATCTTGAAAGATTATCTGCAATATTTCTACCTACACCGCCGAAAGATGTATTGACCTTTCCAGGATTAGAATCATAATCTTTTAAAGGTGAGTAAGATTTTGCTGAAATATCGATATTTGTACCACCGATAACAGTAGTAAAAGATTTTTTTTGTATAATATATCCTTTACCGATTATTTTTCCTTTTTTTATTAAATTAGAAATGTGTACAGCAACAGATGAACGAGCGATATCAGCTTTTTCAGCTAATTCTGATTGAGAAATAAAAGGATTTTCTTCAATCCATTTTAAGATCTCTTTTTCTCTATTAGTCATATGCACCTCCTTTTCTTAAACAAATGTTTAACCTAGTAAACTTTTGTTTAAATATTATCATTGAAGTATTGAAATGTCAACGATTTATCTATAAAAAAATTGATTTTTTTTGTAAAAAATATTAGAATTTTAATAAAGAATATAAAAGGGGTGGTAGTTTGGATAATTTTAAAGGTGATAGAAGCAAAAAGGTGTGGTTACTTACTGAAATAGTAGTAGGAGTTCTGTTTGCATTATTTGCTTATTTTGTATTAAAAGGTAAAGAAAATATATTGGAAGGGTTTATAAGAATATTAACTTCTCCGACAGTTTTGATAACTGACTTTTTAGTTATAGGAGGAATGGGAGCAACATTTTTGAATGCATTTTTAATATTTGCCTTTAATTATACTTTGATGAGATTACTAGGAACACCTTTAAATGGTTTAGCGATAGCTTCATTTTTTACGGTTTTTGGATTTTCTTTCTTCGGAAAAAATATATTAAATATTTTGCCGTTTTATGTAGGGGGAATTTTATACTCTAAATATGAGCATATTGATTTTAAAGATATATTGGTAACGATATCTTTTACTAGTGCGTTAGCACCATTTATAAGTGAAGTTGCATTTAATATACATGTTTTTAGTGAATATGCATATGTGCATGCTATTGTATTAGGAATAGTAATAGGGTTTATAGTGACACCTTTAGCGAAGAAAATGGCAGGATTCCATGAAGGATTTAATTTGTATAATCTTGGTTTTACAGGTGGAATATTGGGAGCTGTAATAGCGTCTGTTCTTAAATTGTATCAATTTGTAGTGGTACCTCAAAGAATAATATCTATAGAACATGATGTTGAACTTAAAATAATATCTAGTGGTGTATTTTTGGCTTTAATATTGATAGGATATTATATAAACAATAAAAGTTTTTCAGGATATAAAGCTTTACTGAAAGATAGTGGATTGAAGAGTGATTTTGTTTTGAAATATGGCTACGGCTTAACTTTTATAAATATGGGAACTATGGGATTTGTAGCAATGATGTATCCTATCTTATTAGGTCAAACTTTAAATGGACCATTACTTGCAGGAATATTAACAATAGTAGGATTCTCGGCTTATGGGAAAACTATTCTTAATATTACGCCGATATTAATAGGAGTATTTTTAGGAAAGTTTGGAAGTACAACAGATGGATTTACATTAGCTTTATCTGGATTGTTTGGAACATCTTTAGCACCAGTAGCAGGAGTGTATGGTTTTGGATGGGGGATAGTTGCAGGGATGTTGCATATTGCGGTAGTCCAAAGTATAGGTGTTGTTCATGGTGGGTTAAACCTTTATAATAATGGATTTTCAGCTGGAATAGTTGCAGGATTTTTATTACCTATAATAAATACAACTAAAGAAAGTGTAAATAAAAGAAGAGCGAAATATCTACAAAGACAGAAAGCGTTACATGACTTAATAAGGAAAACAGAGGATAATTTACAAGATAAACTGTAAATAAGAAAACATATTTTAAAAAAAATAAAAAAAGTTTGTTGACAAACAATGTTGTCTGTGGTATGATTATATATGTCAGCGGGAAACGCCGCAGACAACAACTGAATGAAAAGGAC
>NZ_JRJZ01000051.1:0-5756 GCF_000800875.1 Cetobacterium sp. ZWU0022 | reverse complement strand
TTGAAGATGAAATAGTAAAACGAATTAAATATGATTTAAAGGGCAGATACACACCAGGAATGGTAAAAAGAGTAGAGATTCCAGGAGATGGAGAGTTTAGACCCCTAGGAATACCTAATATCTACGATAGACTAGCACAGCTATGTTTTACAGGTATTAGAACCAATAGTTGATAAAACAATTTCAGTGATTTAAATCTATCGATAAGAAAACCTTATCAATAATAAAATGTATGTTGAAAGTGGAAACTGTATTACAAAACAAGGATATTATTCAATCTGAGAAGGGAACTCGTCAAAGTGGAATTCTTTCGCCATTACTAGCTAACATAGTTTTAAATGAACTAGATTGGTGGATACATAAACAATGGTCGGGTCTAAAAACAAAACGAGAATACCTGTTTCTTAGAAATAAAGAGAGAGCTTTGAAAGGTACAAATTTAACAGAAGTTAGAATTGTTAGATACGCAGATGACTTTAAACTCTTTTGCAGAAATAGAGGTTCTGCGGAAAAGATGTTCAAACTAGTTAAAATATTCTTGAAAGATAGATTAAAATTAGAAATCTCAGAAAAGAAATCGAAAATAGTAAATTTAAGAAAAGAGTACAGTATCTTTTTGGGAATAAAATTTAAAGCTATCAAGAATAGAAAAAGATTAACTGCAAGGTCATATATACCTGACAAAGCAAATAAAGCTATTTTAACCCTAATCAAACAACAGGTAAAAGAGCTTTAAAAGAGACGGACAGCCTTGTAAGTCTCTAAATTTAATTCAGTAATACTAGGGATTCAAAATTATGATGAAACACCGTGTGTGGTGAAAGTCGTATGCACGGTGTGGAGCAGGGTAAAAGATGAAGATAACTTCAAAGTCTTACCTATTGCTATAAATTGGATTATTAAAAGTTAATATAGAGTTTGGACTATGTAGTTCTGAAACAAGTGAAGATTTAAAAGAGTATTTAAGAAGTATAGAAATATAAAGGGGTGGAGCATGAAAGGAATTATTTTAGCAGGGGGATCTGGAACTAGATTATACCCAGTAACAAAAGCAATTAGTAAGCAAATCACACCGATTTACGATAGTGCGACACGTTTCGTGATGAAAAGTCACGACATATTAAGAGTAGCTTAGAAGTAAGCGAAAATAATAGAGAACTGTATTTCTGAGAAGTAGAATGAAGGAGTAACGCCCTGAAATGCTTCCCTTAATACTCCGATATGCAATTAAGGATTAACTAAGTTAATTTCCACAAAATTAACTCCTTGACTGTATAAAGCTCGGTGAAGTCGGCTGAGAGCTACCCCTAACAGGTTAAGCTGAGGAAATGCGAACCAGAGGTGGTCGAGGTAGTGATAGGCCGGAGGTCGAATCTATATGGTGAGAATGCACAAAGTGCTGACAAAGTTGCGAATGTAAGGACCGATAGACGGATATGACAGAAATGTTGTAGTCACAAAATGTGATGTAAGTGGTGATTAGTAAAATTTGTCGTTATGAAACTCACTATGCTGTTAAAGGCAGCATCAAGCTTACCGGTTCATAGTAACCACCTAAGTAGATTCAATGATAGGAAATACGGAACGTGGAAAGCAAGACACAATAGAAAAGCTTTGGTTAGAGTATTGGTAGATATAAATTACGTAGTAATGAAATTCTTTTAGTCTTGTGAGAGTAGGGGTACAGTACCAACGAAACCGTGATAATAAGCGGTGGAGGGATAGCCCCGAGTCAATAATTTTGAAGTTATTTAAATTTAGAATTAATAAGTGAATGGTAGTAAACCGAGAAAATAAAGTTTCCAAATTGAATAAAAGAAAGGAAACGGACAACTTATGAGTTTAATAGACAAGATAACATCAGATGAAAATATATATTCAGCTATTGAATGCATCAAATCGAACTCAGGAAGTAAAACCCCCGGGGTTGATGGAAAAACCATTGAAAATATTTTGCGAGTGATATTAGAAGAATTAATATTCCAAAAGGTAATGGCGAAACAAGACCTCTAGGAATTCCAATAATCTATGATAGAGTAGTTCAACAATGTATAAAACAAGTTATAGGACCAATTATAGCTAGAAAATTTCATCCAAACTCATTCGGATTTAGACCTGGTCGTAGTCCTGAACATGCTGTCGCACAAAACAATAACTTGATAAATATAGCAAAATTTCATTTTGTAGTAGATATAGATATTAAAGGTTTCTTCGAGAATATCAATCATAATAAGTTGATCAAGCAACTTAGAGCGATAGGAATTAAAGAGAATAAATTAATATCGATAATCAAGGAAATGTTAAAAGCCAAAACTAAATTATCAACAGGAGAAATAATTCAGAATTCAAAGGGAGTCCCACAAGGAGGGGTGTTATCACCACTTTCGGCTAATGTGGTATTAAATGAATTAGATTGGTGGATTGATAGGCAATGGACAGGAATGAAGTTGGAAAGAGAATATTCGAATACGGCAAATAAAGAAAAGTCACTAAGAATAAGAACTAAGCTAGACGAAGTTAAAATTGTTAGATATGCAGATGATTTTAAACTTTATTGTAGAAGCATAGGTGTGGCCCAAAAATTCTTTAAACTAACAAAATTGTTTTTAAGAAATAAGTTGAAATTAGAAATTTCTGAAAAGAAATCGAAGATAGTAAACCTTAGAAAACAATCTAGTGAATTTTTAGGGATAAGAATAACCATAATTAAAAATCGTGACAGAAGAACAGTTAGAACATTCATATCTAATAAAGCAAAGATAAATATAAAAAGAACTATCGCAATAAAAGTCAAGTGCAAAAATATAATACGGTAATAGCAGGAATTCAAAACTATTATCGAATTGCAACAATGGTAAGTCAAGATATGGCAAAAATAGGATATAATATGGGAAGAAAATTGAAAAATTTATTCGGCAAACGTAATTACATTAAAGACACTTCCTACTGTAGAAGATATAAAAATTATAACTTTAAAGTATGGAATGTCGCTGGAGTTACTTTGTATACGATAGTAGCTTATAAGTATAAGATTGTAAAATCATATTCAGCGAAGAAATAAAAATTTGACCTGATGGATGAAGAGCTTAAGGAGACAAGTAATTTAAAGGCTATTGAATGGGAAAAAATTAAATCAAAACTAAGATTTCTTAGGAATTCAACTTGTGAAATAACAAAAGAATACATAGGGGGACGTGATAAATTTTATGTGCATCATATACTTCCTAAAGAAAAGGTTGGAACAGATGAAATGGATAATTTAATCCTTTTAAAATATAAATTCAAAAAGTTATTAACTAGTGAAAATGCCAAAGAATATCTTCCTGAAAATCAGATGTATCAAAAATTATTAAAAACAATTTCTAAATAAATATAACTGTTAAAATTATGATGGAACGCCGTGTGCGGTGAAAGTCGCACGCACGGTGTGGAGCGGGGGAAAACTTAGAGATAATATCAAAGAGTTACCTATCGCTATAGCCACTAATCTATTATCCATTGTCAGTACTGATGTTAGCAGGTATTCGTGATATTTTAATAATATCTACACCTAGAGATATTGGTACTTTCGAGGAGTTATTAGGTAGTGGAAAAGACTTAGGATTAAAGATTGAGTATGCTATCCAAGATGCACCAAATGGATTAGCAGAGGCATTTATAATAGGAGAAAACTTTATTGGAGATGACTCTTGTGCTTTAGTATTAGGGGACAATATGTTCTATGGCCACGGATTAACTGGTATTGTAAAAGAGGCAGCTAAGAGGGAAACTGGAGCTACAATATTCGGATACTACGTTAACAATCCAAAGTCATTTGGCGTGGTAGAGTTTGATGAGAATGGAAAGGCTATATCACTAGAAGAGAAGCCAGAGGTACCAAAATCTAATTTTGCAATCCCAGGATTATACTTCTATGACAACACAGTTGTAGAGAAAGCTAAAAAAGTTAAGCCATCTCATAGAGGAGAGTTAGAAATAACAACTCTAAACGAGATGTACTTAAACGAAGGAACTCTAAATGTTCTGAGCTTAGGTAGAGGAATGGCTTGGTTAGACACAGGAACTCATGATGGACTATTAGAAGCATCTAACTTTGTTAAAACAATCCAAAGTCGTCAAGGTGTAATGGTAGCTTGTTTAGAAGAGATAGCATATAAAAATGGATGGATAACTGCCGAAAAGGTAGAATCTTTAGCAAAGCCACTGTTAAAATCACATTACGGTGAATACTTAATGGATTTGATCAAGGAGAGATAATGGCAAAGTTTAATAGAGTTGAAACAGGAATAAAGGATTTAATAGTAATAGAACCAACAGTGTTTGGTGATAATAGAGGTTTCTTTATGGAGAGCTACTCTCGTAAAGATTTCGCAGAGATTGAAATGGATATCGAGTTTGTTCAAGACAACCACTCTAAATCTAAAAAAGGAGTTCTTAGAGGACTGCATTTCCAAACGCAACATGTTCAAGGAAAATTAGTTAGAGTAACAGCTGGAGCTGTATTAGATGTAGCTGTGGACTTAAGAAAAAACTCTCTTACTTTTGGAAAATACTACTTAGTAGAGTTAACTGCTGAAAACAAAAAGATGTTTTATATCCCACCTGGGTTTGCACATGGGTTTTTAACTTTAGAGGATAACACTGAGTTTTTATATAAATGTACAGACTACTACGCACCAGAGTTTGATTCGGGAATTCTTTGGAACGACAGTGAGGTAGGTATAGAGTGGAATTTTGAAAAATATGGGTTATCAGAGGATACTATTTTACTATCTGAAAAGGATAAACTTCAACAAACTTTAGCTGCTTTTGTAAAAAGTGGTGTGGTGATAGGATGATTCTAATAACAGGAGCTAACGGACAGTTAGGACATGATTTTAGTAGAATCTTTAAAGAGAAAGATTTAGACTTTATAGCTACAGATTATAAAGAGCTAGATATAACAGATATAGATGCAGTTAGAGAGTTTGTAAAAGGTAAAGGTATAAAGCTAATTATAAACTGTGCTGCATATAATAATGTAGATAAAGCCGAGGAAGAGTCTGAGATGTGCTATAAACTAAATGCATATGCACCAAGAGATTTAGCAATCGTTGCAAAAGAGATAGGTGCAGAGTATGTTACATACAGTACTGACTTTGTGTTTGATGGGAAGAAAAAATCACCATATACAGAGGAAGATGAGGTTAGTCCACTTTCTGTTTACTCAAAGGCGAAGGCTGAGGGTGAAAGATTGGTTTTAGAAACTTATGAGAACAGTTTTGTTATCAGAACCTCTTGGGTTTTTGGTATAGCCAACAACAACTTCAACAAACAAGTTATCAACTGGAGTAAGTCTAGAGATGTTTTAGGAATTGTAGATGACCAAACATCGGTGCCAACATATTCGTATGACTTAGCACTTTACTCACTGAAGTTGATAGAAACTAAAAAATATGGTCTTTACCATCTGAGTAATAGTGGAGTTGCATCAAAGTATGACCAAGCAAAGTATGTTTTAGAAAGTATTGGTTGGACTGGGACTCTGAACAAAGCGAAAAGCAGTGATTTCGTATTACCGGCACCTAGAGCTGAGTATTCAAAGTTAGATAGTAGTAAGTTAGAAAGTGTAATAGGTGAGAAACTACCAACTTGGGAAAGTGGAATAGATAGATTCTTACAAGAGATGAGAGAGAAGGGGGAGCTTTAATGAAGAAGTATCTTGTAACAGGTGGTGCTGGGTTTATCGGTGCTAACTTTGTAAAATATATGTTAGA
>NZ_JRJZ01000089.1:0-77860 GCF_000800875.1 Cetobacterium sp. ZWU0022 | reverse complement strand
TAGACAAGCAGCTGTAGATTATAACTCAGCAGTATTAAATTACTATGTAGCATTTGAAACATACAGATCATCACTTATTTAGTTAGATGTAAAAGAAAATTAAAAAAGTATAAAATATATATTATGTATGTTAAAATATTTTTATATACAAAATGAAAATAGTTGGAGGAAAAAAAGTGATAAAAAAATTACTGATAGTATCAACGACATTATTATTACTGTCATGCGGTAGCAATAATGCAAAACCTAAAACAAGAGAAAGTGCTGGAAAAAATATAAAGATATCTGAGATTATTCCAGAAAATATTGTTAGATTAAATATATCAAGTGGGGTTACAGAACCTTTAAATGAAATAAAAACAGTTACTAAAACTGGAGGAACAGTAAAGAAGATAAATTTTAAAAATGGAGATAGAGTACAAAAAGGACAAATAATATTAATTTTAGAAGACCAAGAGGTTCAATCAGCATATTTAAGAGCTCAAGCAACGTACATGGCAAATAAAGCGGACTTTGAAATAAAAGAAAAAAATTATATAAAGTTTAGACAACTATTTGATAAACAACTAATATCAGAAGATGAATATTTAGTAAAAAGATCAAATCATTTAACAGCAGAAAGTAATTTAAAAAATTCAGAAGCAACATATCTATCAGCTAAAAAAGATTATGAAGATTTAATTGTAAAAGCAAAGTTTACAGGAGTTGTAACAGATTTAAATTTAAAACTATATGAAAAAATTCCTGCGAATACGGATGTAGTTACTGTAGTAGATAACAGCAAAATTTTAGTAAAAACAGGGGTATCTGTGCATGAAATAAATGAACTGTCAGTAGGGAATAAAGCTGAAGTAGATTTAGAAGGTGTAGAAAATAATTATTTTGGAAATGTTTATGAAATAAATCCTGTGGCAAATAAAGATAATAAAAAATATCAGATAAAAGTTGAAATTGATAATCCAGAAGGACATATAAAAAAAGGAATGTATTCAAAAGTTTTAGTTCAAACTGGAGTAAAAAACGGATATTTAGTTCCTAAAAATGCGATAGTTATAAAAGAGTTGTATTCGTATATTTTCATTGTTGAAGATGGCGAAGCTAAAAGAATAAAAGTTGATAGAGGATATTCAAATGGAGATAGACAAGAAATTTTAAGTGATGAACTTTATTCGAGTATGAAGCTAGTAATAGATGGACAATTTTTATTAGAAGATAGAGATAAAGTAAATATTTTAAACTAGGAGGCACAGATGAACATATCACAATTTTCAATAAAGCGTCCTGTAGTTACTATGATGATAATAATATCAATGGTTATTTTAGGAATATTGACTTTAGTTAATTTAAAAACACAACTTATGCCTAATTATAACATGCCTATGGCAGCTATAAGAGTAAGTTGGAAAGGAGCATCTCCAGATGACATGGAGAAATTGGTAACAAAAGAGATAGAAAAAGGATTAACAAGTGTTGAGGGAATAAAAAGAATTTCAACAAAATCAACAATGGGTAAATCAGCATTGACAATAGAGTTTGAATACGGAGTTATTATAGACAATAAAGTTAATGATTTAGTTACAGCTGTAAGTAGAATAAGAAATAGTTTACCAGATGATATTGATGAACCTGTAATAAGAAAAACTTCATCTTCTGGTGATAGAGTAATGCTTATTGGACTTAGAGGAGATGATCTAATAAATCTTAAAAGTTTTGCGGATAATGTTGTTATTCCAAGACTAGAAAGAATAGAGGGAGTAGGAACTGTAAGTATTTTTGGTGGATTAGAAAAAGAGATAAGTATAAATATAGATCCAGAAAGATTAGAGGCATATAATTTAAGTGTAACAGATTTATATAGCACTTTAAAAAGTGCAAGTTTAAACTTCCCATCAGGTTATATAAGAGAGGGAGATAAAGAGTATCTTGTAAAAGTTTCAGGTGAAGCAAAAACATTAGAGGACATTCAAGATATTGTTCTTAATAATGCTAATGGAGAAACGTTATATTTAACAGATGTAGCGGATGTTAAGTTAGGAATTAAAGATAGAAGTAGTTATGGAAGAACAGATGGAATTGAAAATATTATAATAAATATAGAAAAAAGTGATGTCGGAAATACAGTTGAAATTTCGAAAATAGCAAAAGAGGAACTTATAAAAATGGAGCCTTTATTGCCAAAAGGAGCTTCATTTACTGTAAATAGAGATTCAGCAGTAGATATAACAAGATCAATAAATACAGTTAAGAATAATGCAATAACAGGATTAGTTTTAGCTGGAATAATTTTATTTATATTTTTAAGAGATTGGAGAGCAACTCTTGTAGTAACGGTAGCTATTCCAGTATCAATAATTGCAACATTTGGTTTCTTTGGAGCAAAAGGAATGACTCTAAATATTATATCTTTAATGGGATTATCATTGGGAGTTGGAATGTTAGTTGATAATTCAATTGTAGTATTAGATAATATATTTAGACATTTAACAGAGTTAGGGCAAGATAGAATGGAAGCTGCTGAAAATGGAGCAACAGAGGTTGTTATTCCAATTATAGCTTCAACAGCTACAACAATAGCTGTTTTTATTCCAATTGTAATTAGAGAAGGAAGAGCAAAAGAGATATATAAAGATATGGCTTACTCAATAACATTCTCATTGTTAGCTTCATTGATAATAGCTATAACATTTGTTCCTATGATTTCTAGTAGAATATTAAAATCAAAAGCAACAGTTCATGAAGAGGGAAAAGTTTTAAAGTACATAAAAGGTCACTATGAAAATATTTTAAGAGTATCTTTAAAGTTTAAATCATTAGTTTTGTTAGGAATGGTATTATTATTTGTTGGTATAGTAGGTTATGGATCTAAGAATATAGGTGGAGAGTTTATGCCTACAACAGATGATGGAATTTATACGATAATAGCTGAACTTCCAAGTGGGATGGATGTTGAAAAGTCAAATAGAGTAGCAAAAGAGTTGGAAGAGATTGTAAGTAAGGACCCTCAAACACAAAAGTTTATATCGTCAGTATCAAGTGAAGCAGTATCAGTAATTGTAGATATAGGACCTAAAAGTGAAAGAAGTAAAAAAGTTCAAGAAATTATGGGAGAAACAAGAAAAAAAGTTTCTCATATACCTGATGTGAAATTAAATTTAGTACCGAGAATGGCTTTTGGAAGAGGAACAGGAAGAGATATATCTCTGATCTTAAAATCAGATGATTTAAATCAATTGAGTTATGTTTCTAGAATGATAACAGAAAAGTTAAGCCAAAACTCAGGATTTACAGATATAAATAACTCTATGGTAAATGGAAATCCTGAAGTTAGAATTTTACTTGATAGAAAAAAAATGGAGTATTATGGCGTAAAAGTTAATGATTTAACTT
Source organism: Cetobacterium sp. ZWU0022 (assembly GCF_000800875.1). Classification (NCBI taxonomy): domain Bacteria; kingdom Fusobacteriati; phylum Fusobacteriota; class Fusobacteriia; order Fusobacteriales; family Fusobacteriaceae; genus Cetobacterium; species Cetobacterium sp. ZWU0022. The sequence continues at coordinate 74,473 of NZ_JRJZ01000089.1, read as the reverse complement.
TATCAGTTAGTTACCAGATATTAGGTGGAGCACCAATAAAAATAAAAACTGGAAACGAAGAGGTGGATGTAAGTTTAAGACTTGCAGAGGAGTTTAGAAACTCTCCTGAAAAACTTCAAGAGATGAGAATAAAATCTCAGAATGGCGGAGTAGTAAAATTAAAAGATATTGCAAAGCTTGAAATCGGAGAGGGAGCTTACGGAATAGAAAAAGAGGATAAGATTACTATGGTTACAATCGATGCCAATACAGCAAATGGATTAGATTTAGTAACAGGGCAAAAATATATAAGAGAGATTTTAGAGGAGGCAGGCTTACCTAGAACAATTTCATACTCATTTGGTGGAAGTGGAAGAAACTTAGTTGAAGTAAATGAGCAATTGAAGTTTGCATTTATGGTTGCGATGTTCTTAGTTTACTTTATATTGGCAGCACAATTTGAATCTTATATACTTCCCGCAATAGTTATGGGAACTGTACCACTTTCTATAATAGGAGTTTATAGTGGATTGTTATTAACAGGACAGAAAACAAATACGATGGTTTTTGTTGGAATAATAATGCTTGCTGGAATAGTTGTAAACAATGCGATAGTTTTAATAGATTACATAAAGATTCTAATAGAGAGAGAATATCCTTTAAACGAAGCTATATTAGAAGCTGGTAAAACGAGATTAAGACCAATATTTATGACAACAATGACAACAGTATTTGGAATGATTCCACTTTCGTTAGGACTTGGACAAGGAAGTGAGATGTATAAAGGAATGGCGATAGCGGTAATCTTCGGATTAGTATTCTCGACACTTCTGACATTGATTGTAATTCCTATACTATTTTATCTATATGAAGTAGGAAAAAAGAAAATTTCGAAGTATATCTAACATAGAATATAAAAAATGTTAGAGGAGTATCTTATGAAAAGAAAACTAAAATATCTACTTTTAGGACTTTTATCATTTGTGACTTATGTAGTTTCTGAAGCTGCAATAATTGAAAAAGAATTGGTATATAAGAAATATACGTTAACAGATTCTTATAAATATGGAAAAGCAACAAGAAGTTTTCAGTGGGAAAAGATTTCAGCTCATTTAGATAGGCTAGATAGTTTTCAAAGTCATAATGTTAGATTTGGAAGTTTAAAAAATTATAAAAATGTAAATGGATTACCACCTGTGGCAAAGCAGATAGCGATGGAGAAATATTCTAATGGTGCAAGACCTACAGTAAAAGATATCTATGGACACAGAAGAAACCAAGGAATTCCACTATATATTGCAGGAGAAATGGATAGACCAGAAAGATATGCACCAGATGGATCACTTGTATCAATAATTTCAAGAGACTTAGAATACTATAAAGTTGTTGTTGAAAATATAGATGGTGAATGGCTAATCCCTGCTAGATATGTAAAAGAGATTGAAGCTAAAAGTTTTTCAAAAGTTGTAGTGGTAGATAGAAAAAATCAAAATATTACAACTTTGGAAAAAGTTGGAGATGTTTGGAAAGTAAGAAGTATGAATCCAGCATCAACTGGACTTGATAATCCACCTCATCAGCTTCCAACGCCATTAGGTGTATTTGTTATACAAAGTAAAAAATTAAAAATGGATTATTTAAAAGATGGCAGTCAAACAGAGATAGAGGGATATGCTCCTTATGCGAGTAGATTTTCTGGAGGGGGATATATTCATGGAGTTCCAGTAAACTTGCCAAGAACAGAGATGATAGAGTATTCTCAAACATTAGGGACAACTCCTCGTTCACATATGTGTGTTAGAAATGCTACATCACATGCGAAATATATATATTCATGGGCAGAGATAAATAAAGGTTTAGTAATAGTAATTGAATAAATATATTGAAAAAGGTCAAGAATTGAGTATTCTTGACTTTTTTTGTGTAAAATGTTAAAATATAATGGGTTTTATTAGGAATAAAGTAGTAAATGGAGGTTTTTGTGTTAGGGAAAAAGTATTTAATGTTAGCTCTTATTTTAGGTTCAATATCAACAACATCTTTTGGTTTTACATTAAAGAATCCTACAAAGACAGAGGCAAAGGTATTACAGGTATCTAAAGAGGATACAGAAAAAAAACTATATCAAGAGATTGGATTAGCTGGTAAATTGGATTATAATGTATTTAAAACAGCTTTAAATGGTTACAATAAAATTGAAAGAAGAAGAAAAAATCTTCTAACTATAATAGATTACTCAAAGCCATCAACAGAGAAAAGATTCTTTGTAATTGATATGGAACAGAAGAAGATATTAGTGAATTCTCATGTATCACATGGAAAAAATAGTGGTGGAAATATAGCAACATCTTTTTCGAACAAAGTGAGTTCAAATAAAAGTTCATTAGGATTTTTCTTAACTGAAAATACTTATATGGGTGGAAATGGATATTCACTAGTTTTAAATGGACTAGAAAAAGGAATAAACGACAAAGCAAAAGAGAGATATATTGTTATTCATGGTGCGGATTATGCAAATCCTAAAATAGCAAAATCTCAGGGAAGGCTTGGAAGAAGTTTGGGATGTCCGGCGTTACCTAGAGATATATCAAAGAAAACTATTGATATGATAAAAAATGGTTCTGTTATATTTGCTTATGGAAATGATACTAATTATTTAGAGAGAAGTAGCTACGTATAAAAATATAATGATGTTAAAAAAGCTGAGACTATCTCAGCTTTCTTTTTTATAAAAATTTTGATCTTTAATATGAAGATCCATTTGTGGAAATGGAATAGAGATGTTAACTTCATCTAATGCAGGTTTTAATTTTTTTAAAATATCGAAATATGTATCCCAATAGGTTTGGTTTTTAGTCCAAACTTTTAATGCAATGTCGATAGAGCTATTATTATATTTTTCAATATTGATAAATGGAGCAGGATTTTTTAGAATGTTTTTATTATCTTTTATTAGATTATTTAAAACTTCAAAAACTAAATCGATGTTACTTTCATATGCCACAGAAACAATAATTTTCATTCTTCGATTTGGAGTTTTAGAATAGTTTATAACTTGATTAGTTATAACATTACCATTAGGAATACTAACAATATCCCCACTGAAGGTTGTTATGGTTGTAGAAAAAACATCTATAGAGGATATAAGTCCGTAATTTCCAATAATTTCAACTTCATCATCAACAGAATATGTTTTAAATATAAGAATAATTAATCCACCAACAAAATTAGATAGATTATCTTTCAAAGCTAAACCGACTCCAATTCCAATACTTCCTAAAAAAGCGATTAAAGAACTTTGTTGAAAACCTATAATAAGTAATGAAATTATAAGTAATATAATAATAGATCCGGTATCGATTATTGATGATAAAAAAGTTCTGAAAGAGGAATCTATAGATTTAAATGCATTAGTTGTATAATATTTAGAAAGAGATTTTTTAAAAATCTTTCTACCTATTAAAAAGAAAATTAAAGCTAGTGAGAATCTAAAAACAAAAATAATTAAACTATTTGTTAAATTGATTAAAAACTCTTCACTAGTAAAAGTTTTCAAAACCTGTAATAAAAAACCTTCATAATGTTGTTCCATAAAATCACCTCAAGTAGTATTTTTTTATAAATAAAATTCTTTTAAAATAAAAACGGTTGCGAAGAGTCAAATAATGTGATACAATAACAAAAGTTTAAAAACTAAACAATTGTTTAAAGGAGGAAGAAATAGTGGTTAAGATAAGGTTGAAAAAGAAAAGACAGTTAATATCAACGTTTTTATTTTTTAATTTTATATTTCTTTCTTTTAAATATTATACATTATAAATAGGAGTGGTGACTACATTTTGTAGTTACTATTCCTATTTTTTTTAAAAAATGGGAGTGATCGTCGTGAAGAAAAACAATTTAACAAAAAAAATATTTTTTGCCTTAGTATTAGGAGTAACATTAGGTATTGGATTTTTATTTCTGAGAGAAAATTTAGTTCAGAGTGGAAGAGTTGAAACTTGGAATATAATAAATTCAATTTTATTCCAAGATATAACAAGAGCAGAAGGTGCAAAAGCTTTAGGAATATTTTATATAATAGGACAACTATTTATAAATGCATTACAGTTGGTAATAATTCCAATGGTATTTACATCAATAATAATAGCTGTTACAAATATTCAAGATTCGAAAAGTTTAAAAAGAATATCATATAAAACATTTTTAGGATTTGGATTGAGTTCAGTTTTGGCTTTAGTGTATGCTTCAATAATTGGAATGATGGCTTATAAAGCTAAACTATTTTCAGCATCAATTCAAAATGTAAGTGTATCAGGAGGAGCGACATCTTCAAATCCACTTATGATTTTAATAAAAGCTATACCACAAAACATATTAGCTGGATTATCAAATAATGGAAACGTTCTTGTAGCTGTATTTTTGGGAATATCTGCAGGGATTATTTTAAATAAAATGAATGAAGAAGATTCTATTATAAAAAAAGGTGTAATTGAATTAAATAAGATGTCACAAATATTTTTAACTTTTGTTATAAATAAGTTTGCACCGATAGCTATTTTTTCTTTATTGGTTAGAACATTTGCTATCTATGGAATAGGATATTTAAAAATAGCAAGTATCTACTTTGTTTTGACAGCAATTACACTGTTAACATTCTTAGTTTTTGGATATTCCTTTATTGTTTGGATTTCAACAGGATTAAATCCAATTCACTTTATGAAAAAGATATCGAATGTGGCAATGTTTGCATTTTCAACTTCGTCATCAGCAGCATCACTTCCATTGAATACAAAAGCTACTATTGAAAAGTTAGGTGTAGATGAGGTTACAACATCATTTGTACTTCCGATGGGAATGACTGTAAATATGAATGGAACAGCAATTATGCAAGTTATAGCAACGCTGTTTATAGCAGGAGTAGCAGGATATGAGATTACAGTATTCAATTTAGTTACAATCTCTATATTAGCTTTACTGGCATCAATTGGAACTCCAGCAGCACCAGGAAGTGGAGCTATAATACTATTTACAATTTTAACAGGAATGGGATATAGCAATGAAGTAGCTGTATCAGCTTATGCAATAATTTTAGGAATTAATAGACCTTTAGAAATGCTATTAACAGCTTTAAATGTTGTTGGAGATAGCGCAGTTGCAGTATATGTTTCTAAAAGTGAAGGCAAGTTAGATTTAGAGAGATATAACTTAGAGAATGAGCAATTAGAAACTGTAAAATAGATGAGATATGGGAGTTAGATTTCTAACTCCCATATGTTTTAAATATATTATTTTATTAAGAATTCAAATAATTTTTTTGCAGCTTTTTCAGGTCCAAGTTTCTCAAGCCCCTCTATTCCTAGCCCAGTTCTTATTTGTCCAACTAATGTTTTATCATCAAACATTTTATCAAAATATTTATCTATAAGAATGTCTGTATCATCTTTTCTCTGAACAGGTCCAAATGGATTAGCAAAATATGATGTAACTAAACCGATTTCACTAGTTGTTCCCTTGGCATTACGAGCTCCGTTTATGAATGTAGGTTTTGCAACTATTGAATTTTCAAAGAACTCTAACTCTTCTCCCTCTTCATAGTTATTTGCGTATAAGAACATGTCTACAGGATATTTTTTTGTTATATCCGCATGAGTTGATATTGGGATAATTATACGTGAATTTATTTTATCAGGATTCATGAATATACTTCTATCAATCTCTTTATATGGATAGCCAATATCTAAATCATCAAGTCTAACGAAAGCTCCAATTTCTGTTCCAGATGCAGTAAGAGAGTTATTATCTAATTTTAAAACACCCATATCATCAAAAATGATTTTCATATCTTTAACATAATTCTCACTAAGTTTTCTGAATGCCTCTAGACTTTCAGATTTTCCGGCACCGCTATCTCCCATAATGATAACATTTTTCTCCAAACCGTTTTTAAATAGAAGATTAACCATAGCTCCATGAATTGGAAGGTAACCTGAATCAATCATTTTTAAGTTATGTAGAGTTAAAATCATTTTTTTCATATATCCAAAGTAATCGATTCCTTCGTTGAAATTAACATACCCTACCATGACATCGTTTTGAGAATCTTTATAAAACTCTGTTCTCATTTCTGAATGGAAATCTTTTACACCATACATATAAATGATATCGGGTTTCTTATCGATATATTCCTCTTTTTTAGCCAATTCAAAGAGGTTGCATAAAGTAACTCCTTGGGCCATAAAGTTGATATCAAAATATACAAATGCTAAAAGTTCTCCAACTTTGGCAGGGAAACATATCCAATTTTCTAAATTAAGAGTTAGATTTTCAATAGGATTTTCTTTATTTTCACAAAAAATTCCTTTTCGAGTATTTTTACCTGGGTATGTAATAAATGGTGGTTGTAAAACAATAGATTCAACAAATGGAATTTTTTCTAAAAAAGAATATTCCTTAGGACATTTCCAAGAGATATCGTTTAAAATAAGTCCAGCATTAACACCAGCATGTAATTGTCTGTAAACTCTGTGGTGTTCACCCAGAATATTTTCTTCAACAAGCCGATATGTTTTTAATATTAAGTTTGTAAAACTATTCATAGAGTCTATAAAATTGATGTTTTGAAGACCTAAACTAGTAGTTTTATTACGGATAATAGCATATCTTTCATATTTTCTCCAATAAGAATAAAGCCCCTCAATAAATTCAAAAAGAAGAGATTCTTTATTTAAAAGAGATGTAAGGGTAGGATCAAGTTTTGAAACCTCATTTTTTTCTAAGACGATTAAAAGTTTAAAAAGTCTAATCATAGTTCCAGATATATCTTCGCTGCAATTAGATTTTAAAAATTGGAAAACAGAGGTATTTTTACTTTCAATTGAGTGGATATATTTTGAAAGAACTTTTTTAAAAGATGAACTTGAAAGTAAGTTTTCAGATGTATCACAATACTTTGTTGAAAAATTTAAAATTGCACTATTTCTACCTATAAAAATTTCTTGTTTCATAAAATCCTCCTAAAATATATTTGCTAACTAGATTTTATGAAAAAAAAGTCAACAAGTCAAGAAAAAATAAAAATTTATTTTCTTTTTTTGAAGAAGTGAAAATAAAAACTATACAAAAGTATAAATTTAATATATAATTAATACAAATCCTGTATATGTTTCTAATATGGTGAAACGTTTCTACAAGTTACCGAAAATAACTTACTATGGGCTTAATTTTGAAATTGTAAAACTTTCAATTTTAATTTAAGCTCGTGTGAAGCATGGGTTTAATTAAAATTGGAGGTTTTTATTTTTATGAGAAGTTTTTTTAGAGTTTTTGTAATAATTATTACAATATTTTTAGGAAAAAATTTAGAGAGTTTTGCTAATTTAAAAATTGGATTAGTTTTATCAACAGGTGGATTAGGAGATAAATCATTTAATGATTCTGCATATAGAGGATTAGAAATGGCTAAAAAAGATTTAGGAATAGATTTTAAATACGTTGAACCAAAAACTTCATTAGAGGACGAGGATTTTTTGAGAGAATATGCTGATGCAGGTTATGACTTTATAATTGGAGTAGGATTCCCAATGAAAGATGCAATAGAAAATGTTGCGAGAGATTATCCAGAGTTGAAATTTGCAATGATAGATAATAGTACAAGTGAAGAAAATGTAAAGAATCTGTTATTTAGGGAAAATGAAGGATCATTCTTAATGGGAGCTTTAGCAGCAATGATGAGTAAAACTGGAGTTGTTGGTTTTGTAGGAGGAATTGATATGCCTCTAATCAACAAATTTAAAGATGGATATGAGCAAGGTGCTAGGTACATTAATCCTGAAATAAAAGTACTGAGTGCTTATATAGGTGGAACATCAGCTTTTAGTGATCCATTGAAAGCAAATGAGATGGCAACTATGCACATAAAGCAAGGAGCTGATGTTTTATATCACGCTGCTGGTGGAAGTGGACTAGGAGTTTTAGAAGCTGCGAAAGATAATGGTATCTATGCGATTGGAGTAGACTCAGATCAAGATGATTTTATAAAAGGAACAGTATTAACATCTATGATGAAGAACGTAGATATAGCAGTATATAATACAGTTCAATCAATATTAAATAATGAATTTAAAGGTGGAGATTTCTATTACGGATTGGCAGAAGGCGGAGTAGGGACAACAGATTTTAGAAATACAAAAGATATAATTGGAACTGATAAAATAGAGAATTTACAGATAATTGTTGAGAAAATAAAGTCAAAAGAGATTATTATAAAATAAATGGTAGGGGAGATATTTCCCCTACCATTTATTTTTATACAGTAGCTTTTTTACTTTCTTTTACTCCTTCTAATCCAATCAAAATTAAAGATATGAAGAAAATCATAGTACTAAAAGTATAAACTAAACTCATATTTGTTAGTTTAAATCCTTCGGGTGCTACTAGGAAGTAACAACTAATCATAGCTGTCATGAATGAAGCTGGAATACCAGCAACCCAATAGTTTCTTTTTTTCTCTATGAAGTAAAATGTACAAGTCCAAAGTCCAAGAGTAGCTAATAATTGATTTGTAGAAGCAACATATCTCCAAAGAGTGTTAAAACCAAATTGAGATAGAAATCCAGCTAGAATAAATAAAGGAAGAGCAATAAGAAGTCTATTTTTTAAAGAGCTTTGATTGTAATTCAAAACCTCAGCAATAGTTATTCGAGCACTTCTGAATGCAGTATCACCTGTTGTAATAGGTAGAGCTATTAATCCGAATAGAGTAAAAATTAATCCATATCTACCTAAAAGACCAGTAATCATTTTACTTACAGCTACCATTCCTCCCCCACTAGAAGCTAGTCCATCAACACCATTAAAGAAACCTAATGAGATTGCAGCCCAAGTTAAGGCTACAAATCCTTCTAAATACATTGCAGCCATAAAAGATTTTCGACCATCTTTTTCACTCTTTAAGCATCTTGCAACCAGAACTGATTGAGTTGAATGAAAACCAGAAATGGCACCGCAAGAGATAACAACAAACATATAAGGAAAAATAGGTAAATTTTTAGGATGTAGATTAGATAGACTTATTTCAGGAATATTAACTCCTTTTATTAACATTGCTCCAATTAATAAAAACATCATTAAAACAAGTGCTCCGCCAAATAAAGGATAAACTCTTCCGATGATTTTATCAATTGGCAATAGAGTAGCTACGATATAATAAGTGACGATTAGACCTAGCCAAAATGTTTTATTAACTCCAGTGAAAGATTGTAGTATTTCAGCTGGTCCTGTGATAAAAGCCACTCCAACAATAACTAAAAGAATAACTAAGAAGTATTTTGTAAAAGTTTTTGCAGCATTTCCAAGATATTTTCCAATTAGTTCTTGCATATTTTGACCATTATTTCTCATTGAAATCATTCCAGTATAGTAGTCGTGGACAGCTCCAGCAAAAATAGTTCCAAAAACTATCCAAAGAAAAGATGAACTTCCCCACATAGCTCCAGCTACTGCACCTGTGATAGGTCCTAATCCAGCGATATTTAAAAATTGTACAAGAAGACTTTTGAACCAGTTCATAGGGACAAAGTCAACGCCATCCTTTTTTGAGATAGCTGGAGTATCTCTATCATCAACTCCAAAGTTCTTTTCTAAATATTTACCATAAGTGTAATATGCGATAATTAAAACAATAACTCCCATAAAATAGCTTCTCATAATATCCTCCTTTATATTCTATTCGATAGTTGTTAACCAACTTTTATATTTTTCATTTTCACCACCAACTAGTTTGAAGAATTCCTCTTGAATCAATTTTGTTATTTTACCTCTGCTACCATTACCAACTTTAATGTTATCAACACTACTTACAGGAGTTATTTCAGCAGCTGTTCCAGTTAAAAAGATTTCATCTGCTAGATATAGAAATTCTCTAGGTAGAGTTTCATACTTAACAACCAATCCTAAATCTGTAGCAAGTTTTACAACGACATCTCTTGTAATCCCAGCAAGAGATGATGAAGCGACAGGCGGTGTCAAAAGTTCTCCATTTTTTACGAGAAATATATTCTCTCCACTACCTTCACTGATATTTCCAAGATAATCTAAAGCTAATCCCTCTTCAAAACCATTTTCTAAGGCTTCCATTTTTATAAGTTGTGAACTTAAATAGTTTCCAGAAGCTTTAGCTAGAGCTGGAAGAGTATTAGGAGCAGGTCTTCTCCATGACGAAACGCAAACTTTGATTCCATTTTGTAGTCCATCTTCACCGAGATAAGCTCCCCATTCCCAAGCCGCAATAATTGTTTCTACTGGGCAAACAGCAGGATTAACACCAAGCTGATTGTATCCTCTGAAAACGAGTGGTCTAATATATCCACTTTTTAAATTATTTATTTTAATCGTATCTACAACAGCTTTTAGAAATTCCTCTTTTGTATAAGGAACCTCCATTCTATAAATTTTACAAGAATCATAAAGTCTATCAATATGCTCTTGCAATCTAAAAATAGCTGTTTTTCCATCTTTTAATTGATATAATCGAATTCCTTCGAAACATCCTGAACCATAGTGTAAAACATGAGATAAAACGTGTACCTTGGCATCATCATGTTCTTTAAATTCTCCATTGAACCAAATTTTTCCTGTGTTTATCATAATTATCTCCTCCCGAAATTTTATTAAATAAAAAAGGCTTGAATCTATTTAGACTCAAGCCATAAAATTACTCTGATTGCTCAAGCCTTAAATTTGTACTAAAATAAGGCTTGAATAGTTTAGAGAAAAATTTCAACTAAATTCAAACCGAAGAGCTTAATATTATAATTATCAGAGCTAGTAAAAATCCGAATTTTAATTTAGTGTTCATAAATTTCCTCCTTTTGTCTTTTTATTAAGACAGATAATAAACTATTTTTATACAAAAGTCAATAAAAAAATAAAAAATATTTTTTATTTTTCATAAAAAAGTTATTTTTTTAACAAGGGTTGGTTAATGGATATTTTCGTAAATAATATTTATACTTCTTTTTTAATTTTCAATTTTTACATAAAAAAGATTATCATTAGAATATTCTTTTGAAATTAAATTTATGTAGTTAGATTCAATAGTCTGTGTGATAAAAATATTCTCATTATTAAATTGAAAAGATTCAGCTATAATTTGTGAATATTTTAATTTAAATTCTTCGTTTTGAATACGAATATAATATTTTCCTTTACTTAAAGATGAATCTTTTTTTAGACAATTTTTTTTATTTATTTCTGTTAAAAGATAATTTTTTTTAAATAAAATATCTAGAATATCTCTAACAACAGCATTTCCTGTAGGCAGTTTTCCAGCACCTTGACCATAAAATTTTAGTTCTCCAATAGTATCTCCAAAGATACTTCCTAAATTGAAGTTATTAGGAATAATTGCTTCCATTTTTTCATTTTTAAATGCAACTGGTTCAATATTAGCATAAAAAAGATTATCATGTCTTTTGCCTGTTGCAATTAGTTTGATGGTAGAATTAATTTTTCTGAAATATTCTATATCTGTTTTTGAGATATTTCTTATTCCAAATATATCGATATCTTCAGGATAAATATTAGAATTGAAGGCGATATTTAAAGTTATTTGAAGTTTTCTTAAAATATCAATTCCATCTATATCAGCAGAGGGATCACTTTCAGCATAACCTAAATTTTGAGCGATCTTTAAAGTTTCTAGAAAGTCAGTTTCTTTATTTTTCATATTGTCTAAAATAAAATTAGTTGTTCCATTAAAAATTCCAGATACTTTATAGATATTGTCGATTTTTTTTGTTTCATATAAAGACTTAATCCAAGGAATACCACCACAAACACTAGCCTCAAATTTAAATTGAACATTATTTTTTTTAGCTAACTCTAAAAACTCATCAAGATATAGAGCTACAACTGATTTATTTGAGGTAACAACATGTTTTTTATTTTTTAGAGATTTAGTTATATATTCGTAGGCAGGATTTATTCCACCGATTGCTTCTACAACTAACTCGATTTCAGGGTCATTTATTATCTCGTCTATATCAGTAGTCATAATATCAAAAAAATAATCACTAATATTTTTAACTAGAATCTTTTTTATATTTATGGGAATCAAAAAAGATGTAGAATTACTGTTGATAATTTCATAAACACCACTACCGACTGTACCAAAACCTAATAAAGCTATTTTCATAAATTCCTCCTGTTGTGTCCTTATAATAAAAACACTTGTTTTTAATTTGAAGACATGATATCATATTTGATAATTAAAATCAATAATTTTTTGGAGGGTGAAAAAATGGGATATATTAGTACGAGAGGAGAGAAAAAAAATTATAAATCTTCAGAAGTTATAAAAACTGGAATATCAATTGACGGTGGTCTTTTTGTAAAACAAGATATTCAAAAAATAAATTTATCCGTTATAAAAAATAAAACTTTCAAACAAATTGCCAAAGTAGTCATAGAAACTTTTTTAGATGATTATAAAAATGATGAATTAGAAAAATTTATAGAGCAAGCATATAATAAAAAGTTTTCGGCAGAAGAGATTACTTTTTTAAAAAAAATAGACAATAATACCTATGTATTAGAACTTTTTCATGGACCGACATCTGCATTTAAGGATATAGCACTTTCAATACTTCCTTATCTTTTAAAAAGTGCGATAGAGAAGTCAAAAGAAAAAAGTAAAATATTGATTTTAACAGCGACATCTGGAGATACAGGAAAGGCAGCTTTAGAAGCATTTAAAAATATAAATCAGATTCAAGTTATAGTTTTTTATCCTAAATATGGAGTAAGTAAAATTCAAGAAAAACAAATGTTATCACAAGAGGGAGACAATGTATTTGTGGTTGGAATAAATGGTAATTTTGATGATGCACAAAGTGCAGTCAAAAGTGTGTTTAATGATAAAAATTTAAAAGAAAAATTAAAGAATAAAAATATAGAGCTCTCTTCAGCTAATTCAATAAATATAGGGCGACTTATACCACAAATAGTATATTATTTTTATTCATATATGAAATTGATTGAGAGCGGAGAGATAAAGTTTGATGAAGAAATAAATTTCTCTGTTCCTACAGGAAATTTTGGAAATATATTAGCAGGATACTATGCAAAGCAGATGGGATTGCCTATAAATAAATTAATTTGTGCTTCGAATGAAAACAATGTTCTTTATAATTTTCTAAAAACAGGAGTTTATGATAGGAATAGAGAGTTAAAAAAAACGAACACACCATCTATGGATATTTTAATATCGAGTAATTTAGAAAGAGTTTTATATCATTTAAGTGAAGAAGATTCGGAATATATAAATTATTTAATGGATTTATTAAATAAAACGGGAAAATATGAAATATTAGAAAGTTTAAAAATAAAGATGGATAATATATTTACTCCTAGTTATTCTGATGATAAAACAACTTTAGAAGTGATAAAAAGAGTATACGATAAATTTTCTTATATTTTAGACCCTCATACAGCTGTGGCTTTTAAAGGAGCTGAAGATTTCGCTAAATTAAACTCAAGGGAAAAAGTGATTGTATTATCGACGGCAAGTCCATACAAATTTAGTCGTGATGTATATAAAGCCATATTTGGAGAGATAGAAGAAGATGATTTTAGAGTGATGGAACTTCTCAATGAAAAGACAGGAGTTGAAATCCCCAAAAATTTAAAAGATTTAAAAGAAAGAAAAATTATTCATAATGTAGTTATAGAAAAAGAGGATATAAAAAGATATATAGAGGAGATGATGTTATGATAACGATAAAAGTTCCTGCAACAACAGCTAATATAGGTCCTGGATTTGACTCTTTAGGAATGGCATTCCAGTTGTATTCATATTTCAGTTTTAGAAAAATAGAGAGTGGAATTAAAATAATGGGTTGTGAAAAGGAATTTCAGAATGAAGAAAATTTAGTTTATAGAGCATTCAAATACACATCAGAAAAATTAGGGGTAAGCATAGATGGATTAGAGATTGAAATTAAAAGTGATATTCCTGTTTCTAGAGGATTAGGAAGTAGCGCGGCCTGCATAGTCGGAGGAGTTATGGGAGCGAATATTTTGCTAGGAGGAGATTTGTTACAAGAGGAGATATTTGAGATATGTACAAACTTAGAAGGTCATCCAGATAATGTAGCTCCTGCAATATATGGTGGATTAACAGCATCTTTTATGGAAAAGAATAAGCCGTATACAGTTAATTATGATATCCATAAAGATATCTATTTTTATGCAATAATCCCAGATTTTCAAGTTTCTACAAAAGAGTCTAGAGAGATACTTCCTGAGACAGTGCCATATAAAGATGCAATTTTTAATATCTCAAGAGTTGCAGTTTTATTAAAAGCTTTTGAAAAAGGAGACCAAGAGTTAATAAAAAGATCATTAGTGGATAATCTACATGAAAAATATCGAAAACTTTTAATTTATGAATTTGACAAGGTGAAAGATATCTGTGAAAAAAGTAAGAATATAGGTTTTTTTATAAGTGGATCTGGATCGACAGTTATAAATATTAGTAAAGACACTAATTTTGATAAAGAGATTGACTATGATTTGAAAAATTTAAAAAATAATTGGAGAGTTAAGAGTTTAGAGATAGATTTTAAAGGAGCTGTTCAGATGTAAAAAAATCCCCCATCCATAGATTGATGGGGGATAGTTTTTAAATTTGTGATATAACATTTTTTATTTTTTGAGCCAAACCATAGATTTTATATTTAGGTATACTACAAATAGCAAGTCTAATAGCACCAGGAATAATAATAGTAAAAATATTTTCATCCTTTAGTTTATCTGCCATTTTTTCATCGCTAATATTGTCAAAAGGGATTGTTATGAAAAATCCACTTTTATATGGTAAAGTTTTAAGATTTGCAGCCGCAGCCTCACCAAGGAAAATATCAGTTCTATCTTTTAACATATTTTTCATATAAGTTTGTTCTAAAAGAAGTTGTTTATATTTTTTCTTATCAAGAACGATATTGCTAAATAAAGTCATACCACCTTTTGGGATATTAGACCAAACACTTCTACAAGTGTAAATACTAGCATCTAGGAAGTTGTTTATAGTTTCAGCAGATGAAGAGATTGCTATTTGTGCTCCAACTCTAAGTCCATAACAGCAAAATGATTTAGACATGCTGAAAGTTATCATAACTAGTAGATTACTAGGCAAATCTTGATAAAAATCTTTAAAGTTATTAACCTTATTATTGAAGTCCATATAAGCAATGTCATTTATTAATATAATATTACAAAGAGAGCAAGCTTCTCTCAGAATTTGCATAACCTCTTTAACTTCATGAGTTGACATAGTGTATCCAGTTGGATTATGACAAGGATTATTAAGAATAATCACTAAATTTTTTTGAATTTTAGCTAATTCAATTACAGAATTTTTGAAATTTATAAGATCGAATTTTCCTTTGCTATTAAATAAAGAATAGGTTTGGAATCCTCCACCAACCTCTTTACTCATAAGTTTATAAGAACTCCACATATAATTTGGAAGTAAGACAACTTCACCAGGATTTATATAGTTTCTAAATGTGTTATATATAGCACCACTTCCTCCAGGAGTTGCAATAACTTCTAAAAAATTATTATCTAGATTATTTGAATAGTTTTTTCCTAAAACATATTGTTTAACAGCTTCGATAAATCTTTCTTCACCACTTATACTTGAAGAATAGTTAAAAAGCTCTTTATCTGAAAGATTTTTATATTCTTTATTAACAATATCTAATGTATGCATCTCTTCGTTATCGTTGTAAAATATTCCTAAAGTTCCATTTATAACATTTTTTTGACCATATTTTTTAGATGCTAAATCAGCATTTTTTGCGATTTGGAATCCATTATCAAATACTTTTTTAGTTTTAGAGTGTTCTGCCAACATAAAAATCACCTCATAAATTTTATTTTTCAAGTTAATTTTAAATGAAAAAATTAAATAAGTCAAGAAAAAATAGAATATTTTTTCTAATAAAAAAATAAATAAAAAAATATTTTTAAAAAGTAAAAATAAAAAAGGAAGAAAAAATCTTCCTTATTATTTTCATTTAAATTAAAACTCTTCTAATCTTCTTTCATACATATATTGAGCAAAAGTTATATCATAAACCTGTAGCATCTCTAGATAATCTTCAAATAATCTTTTAACAAGAAGAGGAACTTCATCTATAGGAATTATAAGGTTAGGGATTTCAAAAGCTAAAGATTGAACAGATTCAGTTAAAATTCCTCCCATATAGACTTGCATACAATCTGTTAAAACATCATTAATTTTCTTTTTTAAACCTATAAAACCTAAAGGAGCAACAGGAATACCAGCACAAGAACTAGGGCATCCTGAAATTCTTATATTTTTAGCCTCTTTAAATATAATTCTTTTATACTGAGGATATTTAGTTGCTAAAGAATCTAATTCAATACCAATAGCATCAGCAACAGCAACAGAGTCTTGAACACCAATCATACATATTTTAGCTCCAACACATGCTCTAATTTGTCCTCTAATAGAGAATGATTCAGTAACTATTTCTGGAATCTCAGTATTTAGAAACTCATATATATAAGGAAGTGCAGATTTGTGAACTAATGGAACAACTAAATTTTGATTGATCGTTGCTCTTATTAAAGGAGCGTTAATTTTCTCTAAAAGAGTAACTAACTTTTTAGAATGTTCTTTTGTTAAATCTCCATTTTTTACATAAAGAACAAGAGATACAATATCTTTAAATTTAGTTTCTTTCGTACAGATATCTTTCCATTGGTTAAAATTATCACTAGAATTAGTTAGATCGAATTTATTTAAATTTAAGATATAATTTGTATAATTTACAGCTTCAATATGACCATTTTCTATTTTTTCCTTGTTAAAATATTCTAGGAATATTTTTCTAAATCCTTCAATACCAACTTTTTCAACAAGGAATCTAAGTCTAGCTTGCATTCTATTAACTCTGTCTCCACGGTCATGGAAAAGTTCAATCATAGCTTTAACAGCTTTTAATAAATCTTCTTCAGGTAAGAATTCAAGTAAAATATGTCCAATTTTACTACCTCTTCCCATTCCACCACCAGCAAAAACTTTAAATCCTTTTTTTCCATTGATCTCTTTAGCTACAAATCCCATATCTTGGACAGCCATAACAAATTCATCTTCAGTGTTATTAGAGAAACCAATTTTTAATTTTCTTCCAAAATCAAAAGCTTTATCCATCAGGAAAACTTCATTTTCAATCATTTTTGCATAGGGAGCAACATCGAAATTACTTTTTTTATCTACACCAGTGTATGTAGAAACTAAAATACTTCTGAAAGTATTTCCACCTCCACCTCTAAAGTACATCTCTTTTTCATTACAAAGGTTAATTGTTGATTTTACTTTATCGAATTCAACTTCGTGAAGTTGATAGTTTTGTCTAGTAGAAAGATGTAAGTAAGGTATATTTTCACTATACATAATATCAACTAAATTTTTAAAATTCTCCTTTGAAAGTTCGCCTCCAACAGCTTTCAATCTAAGCATCATTTTTTTACCTTTTTGTTCATAAATCCCAAATTTAGATCCTTTCTTTTTTAAATCAGGGGATTTGATGATGTTGTTTGAGTAGTCTGTGATTCCTGTTTCAAGTTCGAGATACTCTTTTTCAATTTCGTGCAGTTTACTTTTAATTCTTTCCATAATAAAACTCCTTTATTAGAACATATTCTTTTTTAGTATTTTACAACTTTTTGAATAATAATTCAACAAAAGAATTTGTTTTTTACAAAAAATTAACTCTAAAAACTATACAAAATAAGTTTTAATATGTTATAATAGTACAACATTAACTAAAAACGGGAGGGTAAAATGAAAAAAGTATTATTAATGATTTTTTGTTTATCACAATTAGCTTTTGCTTATAAAGCGAAATCAGAAGATTTAGGAAAATATTCGATAGAGGGATACAAACCACAAATTGAAGAAGCTATAAAGAAATCGGGGGTAACTTTTGATAATTTAGGAGATGTATACGAGGCACCTAATTTGGGATATTATAATTTTGCGACGATAGAAAAAGATGGAAAAGTTGTAGCTTATACTGGATTAACACATGTAAAATCTTATAATAAGCATGAGGCATTAATAACAGTTATATCTCCAGAAGGAAAGTTACTAGGTTTTTATTTACCAGATGCAAATGACAAACATCAGAATGTTCACGATCAAGAATGGATAAATAAATATTTAGGAAAAGCTGCCGAAGAATTACCAGTGGATTCTTTAGCGGGATCAACATTCCATGCAAATAGTGTAAATGGAGAACTTAGAAATACATTAAAAGCTTTTGATTATAAAAAAGCTGATTTTAAAAAATAAATTTAAAATAAAAAAGCCCTTTAGGGCTTTTTTTGTTTTAGAATTATTCTAAGAAATATTTTTTAGTAAGTTCAATAAAACTTTTTGAAGCTTTTGTTAAATATCTTCCTTTTTTATAGCTAATAACGACGTCCCAGGTAGGATTTCCTTTCAGATGGAAAAAGGAAAGTGTTTCAGAATTTTTTTTAGCATAATATAAAGGTACAATTCCGCAGCATAAAGATGATTCAACAGCCTGTACAATACTGCTGGTGTAGGTAGTTTCAAAGAGAACTTTCGGATTTACATCAGCCTTAAGTAAGATTTCATTAATAAGATTTCTATTGGTAGACTCTTGATTCATAAAGACGAAAGGTTCATCTTCGAAATCTTTTAAATCGATATTTTGATTGGAATTTTTATTGTTGAACGGATGAAGTTTAGAGGTAATTAATACCATCTCTTCAGAATATATTACGACATGCTCATCTTCGGTTCGTTGGTCTTTAGAGAGAGTCATAAAGCCGATATCTATTTCGCTAGTAGATATTTTTTTTTGCTGCTGATAAACAGGTAATTCTACAGGAATTATTGAGATATTTGGATGGAGCTCTTGGAATTTTTTAAAAATAGATGTAAAAAGTTCAATGCCTCTTCCAGGACTTAGTCCTACAACTAATTCTCGTTTTTTATTTTCAATACAATCATAAATTTTATTATAAGCATCTTTTTTTATGTTGAGAATTTTATTGGCGTGTTCGAGATAAATTTTTCCAACAGGAGTAAGCTCCCAATTGGGTCTATTTCTATAAAAAAGTTTCGTTCCAAGTTCGTTCTCTAATTTTAATAGTTGTTGATTCAACGCTGATTGAGATATAAAGAGCTTTTTAGCAGCATGAGTAATGTTCTTTTCATTTATAATTTCAATTATATATTCTATTTGTTTTAAATCCATAAATATACCTCCGAAACAAAATACTTTAAAATATTATAGAACTTATTTTTTTTAAAATCAAGAGAGAATAAGAAAAAATAAGAGATATCTTAAAAAATAGAATTTTACTTAATAGACAAAAAAATATATAATTGGCATTGAAAATAATGTTTGTAATCGAAATGAAAAGATCGTTAATGAAATGGGAGGTTTGGAAAAATGATAAGAAAGATAAAAAGATGTGTTTTGGGGTTGGTTTTAGCTGGAACGGTAATAGGATGTGGAAAAACTGAAAATACAAATACCTTTAAAGGAAAAAATATACGAGCGGTCATTGGATCTACTTCAACATCGGGAGATTCATATTTGATTGCAGATATGACTTCGAGAAATTTAGAAAAAGCTTTAGAAGCTAAAATAAAGGTTGATGCAGTTGGAGCAGCAGAAGCTTTGGCGACAATGCAAAGTACTAAGCCAGATGGGAACACAATTATGATTTTCCATGATATGACTTATTTAGGAGTAGACTTTGGAGCATACGATAAAGAGTATGATTTAAAGAATATGACAATAGGACCAAGAGTAGCTCAAAATCCAGGGGCAGTTTGGGCAGCTAAAAAAAATGCACCGTATGAAACATTGGTTGATATTCCAAAATATTTACAAGAAAATCCATCTGAAATAATAAGAATGGCTTGCGAAGCTGGGGGAGTATCGCAAATTGGATTTATCACATATTATGACTGGGTTCTTCAAAATTATGGGCAAGATGTAGCAAATAGAATTGTAGTTGTTATTGGTGGATCAACAGCTGACAAAGCTCAACTTTTATGGGATAACAACTGTGATATAATTTTCGCAGACTATACTTCTTTAAAAGATTACTCTGAAACAGATGATATGAAAATTGCGATGAAATTTGTTGGTTTATTAGATAATATAGATGGAGTAGATGTAAAATCATATAAAGATTTAGGAATTACTTTAAGTGGTGAAGAGTTTAGATTCTCTAAAGATTTCTTAATCTATATGCCTAAAGGAGTTTCAGAAGAGCTTTTAAAAGAGTTGGATTTAGCTGTTGAAAAAATTTCTGTATCACCAGAGTATAATGCAGGATTACAAAGAATGGACTACCGTTCTGCTTTCTTAGACTCTAAAGCTGCAGCAGAATTTATAACAGAAAAAAGAGAAGATATAAAAAAATTAATTGAAACTTCACCATCATTAGATGAGTTAGTTAGAAAATAGGAGTAGATATGAGAATAAATTATGTACCATCAACTTCACACTTAATTTTTCCGCCGATTATATTTGGAATACTGGTATTTTTGATTGCAATTATGGTTATTCAAAAAATAATAGCTTGTAGAAAAGATAATGTAAAAATATTAAATTTAAAAGAATATAGATTTTTCGAAGAAAACTTCGACAAAATTAAACTTTTTGGGACATTACTATTGTTTATTCTGTATATAAAAAGTATGGTAATATTTGGATTCTTGATATCGAGTATAGTTTTTATAACAATGTTCAATATTATTTTTGCAGGGATAAAGAGTGGTAAAAAATCTATATATAATTCAATTATTATATCGTCTGTATTTTCAGTTAGTATTTGGTTCCTGTTTGGATACGTATTTCAAATTACATTACCTTAAAAAGGAGAGAAACATGATAACTTTTGGATTTGTACAATTGGTTATGATAATTATAGGAGTATTGGTTGGAATAATATTTGGAGCTCTTCCAGGAATGACTGCAACAATGGCAATCGCAATATTTCTTCCGTTAACATACGCTTATGATTTAAATACATCTTTATTCTTACTACTAGGACTTTATGTAGGAGGGATAAGTGGAGGATTGATCCCAGCAATTTTAGTTAATATCCCAGGAACACCATCGTCAATAACGACAGGATTTGATGGACATCCAATGGCTAAAAAAGGAGAGGGAGAGAGAGCTTTAAAAATTGGAATAACAGCATCGTTAATTGGAGGAATAGTTAGCTTGATAGCACTTTGGTTATTTACTCCACCTTTAGCAAGATTAGCTATAAAGTTTTCAGCTGTTGAAAAATTCTTGATAATATTGTTTGCAATGACAGTAATAGCTGCTTTATCAAAAGGGCATATGATAAAAGGTATATTTGCAGGTTTCTTAGGAACTTTTGTAGCTTTGATTGGGCAGTTCCCAGATAATAATATGGTAAGAATGGTTCCTAATTTTGTAAGAGTAGAGCTGAGAAGTGGATTTCAATTGTTACCTGTTTTAATTGGACTATTTGCTTTAGCACAAATTTTCCAAGAAGCAGAAAAAGGAATGAAAAGTAACAATTTATCAGCTGAGATGAATGGAGAAAGTTTAAGATTTAAACTAAAAGATTTTAAAGGACAAGGCTTAAACTTATTGAGGTCTAGTGCAATAGGAACATTTATGGGAATTTTACCAGGAGTTGGAGGAAGTGCGGCATCACTACTTTCATATTCTCAGGCGAAAAATTTCTCTAAGACACCAGAAGAATTTGGACACGGTTCATTAGAGGGGCTTGTAGCTAGTGAAAGTGCAAATAATGGATTGACAGGTGGAGCGTTGATACCTCTTTTATCTCTAGGAATTCCAGGAGATAGTACAACAGCAGTGCTTGTAAGTGCTTTTATGTTACAAGGGATTCAAGTAGGACCACTATTTATAACTAGAAATCCAGAAATATGGCACACAATTTTATTCGGATTATTAGTAGCGAACATATTGATGTTTGTAATGATGTTTTACCCGATAAAATATATTGCTAAAGTTATAACTATACCGAAGCAAAGAATGTATCCAGTAATAATTTTGATGTGCGTTGTAGGAACGTACGCTATTAGAAGTGGGAATATGTTTGATGTATGGACACTACTTCTATTTGGAGTTGTTGGATATATATTTGGAAAAGTTGGAATAGCGAGTGCGCCATTCTTAATAGGATTTATCCTAGGAAGAGATCTAGAAAAGTATTTCGTAGATTCGATCAAAGGATCTGGAGGAAGTTTGATGTGTTTCTTTCAAAGACCGATAGGATTGGGGATTTGGGTGTTGATACTTCTTTCGATAGGATACGCTATATATGATAATAATAAAGAGAAAAAAATAAAGATAAAAAAGAGGGAAGAAAATGGAGAAGGGGTTGTGTATTAAGGTTCATTCAAATGATAACGTGGCAATAGCAGTTAAAGATATATCTGCAGGCGTTGAGGTTTTTTCAAATATTAAAACGATTGAAAATATACCTCAAGCTCATAAAGTTGCTTTAAAAGATTTAAAAAAAGGTGACAAAATAATTAGATATGGAGTAGTATTAGGTTATTCATTAGTGGAAATAAAGAAGGGACAATGGATCAATGAAAATATGTTAAAACTTCCGAAGTCACCAACTTTAGAAGATATGGAGTTTGGAGTGGATTTAGAGAGAGAGCTCCCAAATTCAAAGATAAAAACATGGATGGGATACAAAAATCCTGATGGTGGATATGCTGGAACAAGAAATATTTTAGGTATAAATACAACGGTTCAGTGTGTAACAGGTGTTGTTAATAAAGCTATTGAAAAGATGAAAAAAGAACTCCTACCAAAATATAAAAATGTAGATGATATCGTTGCAATTAATCATGCATATGGATGTGGAGTAGCAATAAATGCTCCAGAAGCTGTTATTCCGATTAGGATTTTAAAAAATGTTTTAAAACATCCTAATTTTGGTGGACAAGTAATGGTTGTAGGTCTAGGGTGTGAAAAATTAACAGTAGAGATGTTGTGTGATGAAAAAGATATAAATGAAGAGAACGTAATAATTCTTCAAGAAAAAAATGGATATAAAGATATGATTGAATCTTTAGTTCTTATGGCGGATAAAAAACTAGCTATATTGAACGAACGTAAAAGAGAGGAGTTAGATTTAAGTGAGTTATTTATAGGTATGCAATGTGGTGGAAGCGATGCATTTTCAGGAGTGACAGCTAATCCAGTTGCAGGATATGCAACAGACTTACTAGTTTCTGGAGGTGCAAGTGTAGTATTTTCAGAGGTAACAGAGGTAAGAGATGGAGTTCATATAATAGCTCAGCGTTGTACAAATCAAGAAGTAGGAAAAAAATTAGCTAATGAAATGAAATGGTATGATAATTATTTAGAAAGTGGAGAGGTTGATAGAAGTGCCAATCCAACTCCTGGAAATAAAAAGGGTGGGCTTTCAAATATAGTAGAAAAAGCAATGGGATCTATTGCAAAATCAGGAAGTGCTCCAATAGTTGAAGTTCTTTCGCCTGGAGAGAAACCAACTAAGAAAGGGTTAATATATGGTGCAACTCCTGCAAGTGATATAGTATGTGGACCTTGTCAACTCGCATCAGGAATAGGACTTCAGGTATTTATGACAGGAAGAGGGACTCCTTATGGGCTAGCATTAGCTCCAGTTATAAAGGTGTGTTCAAGAGATGAGATGAAGGATAAATGGTCAGACTTGATTGATATAAATGCAGGTCCGATATCGACTGGAGAATCATCAATCGAAGAGGTTGGAGAAAAATTATTTGAAGAGATAATTAAAGTTGCTAATGGAGAGAAAAAAAGTTTAGCTGAAGAGTATGGTTTACATAATGATTTTTGTTTATTTAATCCAGCACCTATAACATAAAAAATAAAAAAAAGACGAAATGTGAGGAGAGTACAAAATGATACCAAAGATAGTAGAGATGAATGTAATTCCGGTTGCGGGTTATGATAGTATGCTTTTAAATTTAAGTGGTGCTCATGGGCCATATTTTACAAGAAATATAGTGATATTAAAGGCGGATAATGGAGATATTGGATTAGGAGAAGTTCCTGGTGGAGAGAAGATAAGAAAAACTCTTGAGGATGCAAAGGAACTACTTGTTGGGAAAAGCATAGGTGAGTATAAAAACTTAGTAAAAACAGTATATGAAGAGTTTAAAGATAGAGATAAATCAGGAAGAGGAACGCAAACATTTGATTTAAGAACTACAGTTCATGTAATGACAGCTGTTGAAGCAGCGTTGTTGGATTTATTAGGGAAATTTTTAAAAGTTCCTGTAGCTGCTCTTTTAGGAGAGGGACAACAAAGAGAGAAAGTTAAAATGTTGGGATACTTATTCTATATAGGAGATAAAAATAAAACTGATTTACCTTATATAGATTTAGATGATGAAACAGATAACTGGGGAAAAGTTAGAAGAAAAGAAGCTATGACACCTGAAGCAATTGTAGAGTTAGCGAAGGCAGCATATGAAAAATATGGATTTGAAGACTTTAAATTAAAAGGTGGAGTACTAAAAGGTGAAGAGGAAATAAAAGCAATAAAAGCATTGCATAAGGCATTCCCTAACGCAAGAATAACACTAGATCCAAATGGTGCTTGGTCATTAGAAGAAGCGATAAATTTATGTAAAGATATGCAGGGGATATTAGCTTACGCTGAAGATCCGTGTGGAGCAGAAAATGGATTTTCTGGAAGAGAGGTAATGGCTGAGTTTAGAAAGGCAACAGGATTACCTACAGCGACAAATATGATAGCTACTGATTGGAGACAAATGCAACATTCGATAGCATTAAATAGTGTTTCTATTCCTTTAGCAGATCCACATTTCTGGACTATGGAAGGGTCAGTAAGAGTAGCTCAAATGTGTAATGAGTTTGGATTAACTTGGGGATCTCATTCAAATAACCATTTTGATATTTCGTTAGCGATGTTTAGTCATGTTGCAGCAGCAGCACCTGGAAATATTACTGCGATAGATACTCATTGGATTTGGCAAGATGGGCAAAACTTAACAAGAAATGCACATAAAATTGTAAATGGAGAAGTATCAGTACCTAAAGACGTTCCAGGATTAGGAATAGAGATAGATATGGAAAAATTAATGGCAGCACATAAGCTTTACGTAGAAAAAGAATTAGGGGCAAGAGACGATTCAGAAGCTATGCAATATTTAATAAAAGATTGGAAATTTGATAATAAAAAGCCTTGTTTGGTAAGATAATAGAAGAGAATATAGAGGAGGAAAAATGAGAGTAGGATTTATAGGATTAGGAATAATGGGAAAACCAATGTGTAAGAATGTTTTAAAAGCAGGATATGAAGTTACGGTTTTCGATAGAAATACAGTAGCAGTTGAAGAGTTAAAAAATGCTGGAGCTAAAGTTGCAGCATCAGGAAAAGAAGTTGGAGAAAACAGTGAGGTATTGATAACGATGTTACCAAACTCACCACATGTAAAATCTGTTTTATTTGATGAGAACGGAGCTTTAGAGGGATTAAAAGAGGGAACAGTTGTAATTGATATGAGTTCGATAAATCCTGTTGAAAGTAAAAATATAGCAGAAGAATTAGCGAAAAAAGGAGTATTACTACTAGATGCGCCTGTATCAGGAGGAGAACCTAAAGCTATCGATGGAACAATATCAGTTATGGTTGGAGGAGATGAAGCTGTATTCAATAAATATTATGATTTAATGAAATCTATGTCTGGTTCAGTTGTAAGAGTGGGAGGCGTAGGAGCTGGAAATACAACAAAATTAGCGAATCAAATCATAGTTGCATTAAACATTGCTGCGTTAAGTGAAGCGTTTATTCTTTGTGAAAAAGCAGATGTAGATCCACAACTTGTATTCGAAGCTATTAGAGGTGGATTAGCAGGAAGTACAGTAATGAACGCTAAAGCTCCAATGATGATGGAAAGAAACTTCGATCCAGGATTTAGAATAGATTTACATATTAAAGATTTACAAAATGCATTGGATACATCTCATGCGATAAATGCGTCATTACCATTAACAGCTCAAATCATGGAAACTTTACAAGCTTTAAAAATGGATGGGAAAGGTGATAGAGATCACTCAGCTATAGTAAATTATTATGAGAAGCTTAATAACATAACTGTTGGCAAAAAGTAGGAGTTAAAGAGGAAGGATGGAGGCAAAAATGAATTTAGAATGGCTAAAAGGGATATATGTACCAATTCTTACACCTATGAAAGAGGATGAAAGTGTTGATTTTGAAAAATTAAGAAAACAAGTAAATTTCATAATAGATGGAGGAGTTCATGGTATTCTTGCGCATGGGAGTAACAGTGAGTTCTATATGTTTGAAGATGACGATTATGAGGAAATATTTAAAGTAATACTTGAAGAAGTAGCAGGGAGAGTACCTGTAATTATGGGAATTGGAGCGATAAGAACATCTAAATGTGTAAAGTTAGCAAAATTAGCAGAGAGATTAGGTGCAGATGCAGTTGCTATTTTACAACCGATGTTTTTAAAACCAACTGATGAAGAGCTATACTATCATTTTAAAACTATAGCTGATTCAGTAAAAGAATTACCAACTTTGCTATATAATAATCCTAGAATCGGTTATACACTTTCTTCGGATTTGGTTGAGAGATTAGCAAGAGATGTAAGGAATATTGTTGGAATAAAAGATTCGAGTGGAGATATCAATCAACTATTAGAATTTATTAGAAAGACAAGAGATTTAAAATTCAAGGCTTTTGGTGGAAAAGATACTCTTCTATATTCATCACTGAATATTGGAGCAGTTGGTGGAGTATGTACAACAGCAAATATATTCCCAGAACTAGTGACATCAATATATAACACATATGTTGATGGAGACTTGAAAGAGTCTTTAGAATTACAATTTGAACTAAATCCTGTGAGAATGTCAATGGATAAGGCCAGTTTTCCAGTAGCAACAAAAGATATGGCTAACATAAATGGAATGGATGTAGGAAAACCAATAAAGCCAAATCATGCGTCGCCTAGTGGTGTAGTTGAGAGTATGAGAAAAGAGATGGCAAAAGCAGGATTATTAAAGGGGTAAACCTATGAATAGATCGGAAATTAAAGTTGTTGTGGCGATAGATTCTTTAAAGGGAAGTATATCTTCGAAGAATGCAGCGATATCAATTGAAAAAGGAATAAAAAAAGTTTTAAAAGGTGCGATAGTAAAAAAAATTACTATCGCAGATGGTGGAGAAGGAACTGTAGAAGCAGTTGTTGAAAGTACAAAAGGCGAATACAAAACCTTAGAGGTATGTGGTCCTTTTGGAAAAAAGGTAAATGCGAAAATAGGGATTTTAAAAGATGATATAATAGTTATGGAGATGGCGGAATCATCGGGATTAAATCTAGTACCGAAAGAAAAGTTGAATCCACACATAGCAACAACGTATGGTGTAGGAGAGATGTTAAAGTATGCACTAGATATGAAAGCAAAAAAGATATATATCGGATTGGGTGGAAGTGCAACGAGTGATGGTGGGGCAGGAATGCTAAACGCACTTGGAGTGAAATTTTACGATTCGCTTAAAGAGGAAATCGGATCTACACCAAAAGAGTTAAGTGCGTTGGAGTTTGTAGATTTTTCAAATTTAGATAAGCGTTTAAAGGATACTGAGATCTGTATTTTATCGGATGTAAATAACCCACTGTGTGGAAAGAATGGAGCGGCATATATATATGGGCCACAAAAGGGAGCGACACCAGAGGATGTTATTGTTTTAGATAAAATTTTAAAAAGATACAGTGAAAAGATTGATGGGATTTTGGGTGTAGAAAACGCTGAAA
Source organism: Cetobacterium sp. ZWU0022 (assembly GCF_000800875.1). Taxonomy (NCBI): domain Bacteria; kingdom Fusobacteriati; phylum Fusobacteriota; class Fusobacteriia; order Fusobacteriales; family Fusobacteriaceae; genus Cetobacterium; species Cetobacterium sp. ZWU0022. The sequence goes on along the minus strand of NZ_JRJZ01000089.1, from coordinate 46,568 downwards.
AACCTGGAAGTGGAGCAGCAGGAGGATTGGGATATGCGCTTCTAGCACTTTGTGGAGGAACTTTCAGTCAAGGGATAGAAGAGATTTTAAAAATTGCAGATTTTGAATCTGAAATTTCTGATGCGAATCTAGTAATAACTGGCGAGGGACGAATTGATAATCAATCAATAAATGGAAAAGCACCTGTGGGGATCGCAAAACTATCTAAAAAACACGGGAAGCCAGTGATAGCGATTGTTGGAAGCTCGAGTTTAGAGCTAGATAAAATATATGAAAGTGGAATAGATTTGGTTTTAGATATAGTGAATGAGCCAATGGCTTTAGAAAAAGCGATGACAAACGTTGAAAAATTATTAGAATTTACAGCAGAAAAAGCTATGAGAGCATATTTATTAAACAGATAAATAGAAATAGGAGATAAAACTCCTATTTTTAATATCGACATAATTCTGAAACAAAAATTTTGTATTATAAGTTATAACATAAAATTTTGTTAAAGGATGTGAGAATGTGACTATAATTTTACTTATTTTAATCATTTTTTTATTAACAGAAAGAAGAGAAAATATTACATACGATTCTATAGGAACTAGAAAGGGTAGTTTTAGTTTAATCTATTTTTTAGTAGGAATTTTTATAGTTATGATAATAGGTCATATAATAACATTTTTCGGAACTAGATATCTATATTTAAATGGCATGTCACCATTTATGTTTAGAGGGTTTGGAAATTTTTTATTAGGTTGTTAGGATAAAAAAACTAAAAAATAGGAGAAGAAATGAAGAGTAATAAAATAGAATTTGGATTGATGATTTTGGTAGGGATGATATTTTTAGGAAGTACGATTTTAACTAAGATTTCGGTGGTTTGATAAAAAGGGGCTTTTTTTAAAGCCCCTTTTTAGTTATGTTATTTATAGAAGTTTTCACCCATTTTCCAGCAATCTCCGACTTTATCACCAAGTTTGTAGTATGACTTAGTAGGCATTTCAAAAAGTATAGGTTTTAGAAGATCGTAGTTAATGTTTCCATTTTCATTTAAGACTTCAGGTTTTATATGCGTATGTCTAACTTTAAAGATATATTGATTGTGCTCCTTAGTTTCAAAATTATCAGTTAGTTCACACTCCATAACAATAGGAGAAAGATTGATCATAGGAACATTTCGTATTCCCATAGTATATTCAAAAACATTTGATTTATCAACTTTTCTACCACTAACTATCCCAACAAAATCTGTAGCTTCTAGCATCTCTTCTGTAACTATATTCACAGAAACAGCATATTTATCCTTAATAATTTCATTGCTAAAATGAAGCTTATTGATACTTAGCATAATCGAATCTAATCCAATAAGTCCAACATGAGCAACATTAATCCAATTAATTTTCTCATCTTCATCAATCATTCCTACAACTACAGTGGGAGTAGGATATAAAGCAACAATTGGTCCAGCATTTTTCCACATAAAATCACCTCATAAAAATAGTCGTATACTTCATAAGTCAATACTGTCAAAAAAGAAAAATCCTTTTATAAAAATATTATTTTTTTTGTTGATAAGTTTCAAAGAATTCATGATTAGCAATTCTATAGATTTCAGAGTAATCTAAGGGTGAAACTAAGAAATCATTCTCTTTTACTATCATTTTTTCTCCCCACGGTGCAATAATGAAAAATTCCTCTTTATTTTTAACTTTTATAGCTTTTATCTCTCCGATTGGTTTGAAAACATTCCAAGTAGAGTTTTCTTTTTTTAAGAACACATATCTTTTATCAAATTTATCTTTTGGAACAATGTACTCCTCTTTAGCTTCCGTTGTATTTTTAACTATGTAGCTTGGAACAGTAACGGTATTAGTTGTTTCTAATCCATCTTTAGTAAAGGTTTGAATAGTTTCACCTAATACAGCTTCTCTAGCTAAAATTGGTTTGAATTTTTCAAAAACAACACTTGTCTCTAAATTCGGTAGAAGTTGATCTTTTAATTGAGATTGATTGATAACTCTAGTATTTGCGTAAAGCAATGAACTAAATAGTAATCCTGTAAATATAAATTTTTTCATTTTTCCTCCAAAAAGTGATATTCATAAAAATAGTTATTGATAGCTTAACATATTTTTTTCTAAAAAACATTAGAAAGATTGAAAAAGAAAATTAAAAATAGTATACTTAAGTTGTATAAATGGAGGTGCATTAATTTATGATTGGAGTATTTTATAGTAGTCAAAGAGGAAAAAGTGAGTTTGTTACAACTTTAATTAAGGATAGATTAAAAGAAAAGTGTGGTGTATATAAAGTTTCGGATGAAGATTTAGTTGAGAAAGTAAATGGATACAACAAGTTAATTTTTATAATTCCAACATATGGTTTTGGAGTTCCTCACCAAGACTGGATAAATGTAATTGAAAAATTAAGAGGGATAGATTTTAGTGGAAAAGATGTGGGATTAATAGGAAGAGGAAATCAGGGTTTTTATGCAGTTACTTTTGTTAATGGAATGAAACTTATTTATGATGTATTATTAGAAAAAAGTGCTAATATAGTTGGAGAAACTTCAATAGAGGGATATGATTTTGTGAAGAGTACAGCTGTAGTGAATGGCAAATTTATAGGATTAGTTTTAGATGAGATGTTTATGTTAAATGAGATAAAAGATAGACTGAATAGTTGGTTGATAGAGAATTTTGAAGAGGTTTTAAATGAAGAATAAAAAGAGATATTTAAAGTTTATAGAAGTTTTCCAAAATGAGAGAGATTTCTTTGAGTGTCATGAGATTTTAGAAGATGTTTGGGTAGAGGAAACAAAGTGTGAAACAAGAAAACACGTAGCGATAAATTTGCTGCTAATTTCGGTTGGATTGCTTCATTGGAGAAATAAAAACTTTAAGGGCGCAGTTCAAGTTTTAGAAAATTCACTTAATAACTATGAAGAGGTTTCATTTTTGATAGAAGAACTAGGGATAGATTCAAAAGAGTTAAAAGATATGATTCAAGATACAATATCAAAAATTAAAAAGCAAAAAGATTACGAAGAGCTTTACCTGCCTTTGTATAAATAATAAAAACTACCCTGCTATTTATAGCAGGGTAGTTTTTAAATTATTCTTCTATAGAACAATATTTTTCACAATGAACTTTAGACTCATCGTATCTATCTATAAATTTATTTTCCTCTTCTGAATATCCAAATGACACAACACCAAATGGGATTATATGTTCTGGTAGATTAAAATATTTTTTTATTTTTTGAACTCTTTCAACTTCAGGATAGAATCCAAGCCAAACACCACCTAATCCTTCTTCAACAATCTGAAGTAGCATATTTTGAATAGCTGCTCCTAAATCTTGCTGTAGCCACATATCATCTTTTTCTATTAATTTTGAATTTCCTAAAACAACAATAGAAATTTTTGATTTTCCAGCTGGCGTTGCATGAGGGCTCATTAAAGAGATTTCTTTTTTCTTTTCATCACTTTCAACAATTATAAACTCCCACGGCTTAAAATTATGAGCTGATGGTGCTTGCATAGCAGCTCTTAAAATACGCTCTATTTTTTCACACTCGACATCTTTATCAGTAAAATTTCTAATACTTCTTCTATAAAAAATTGAATTCATTTTAAACTCCTTCATTTATTTTTTTAAGTTAAAAATACATCTTTTTCCTGGTGTAAAGTAGCATTTATTACACGATACACATTTAGGTCTTTTTAAATCTCCAGACATCCAGATATTAACTAAATCAGGTTCGCAAGTAAGTGGTCTAGATAAAGAGAAATACTGCACTTTAGAAGAATTTAAAATATCTTCCATAACATCCACATGTCTATTTCCACCGATTAAAATAATAGGAGTTTCTATCTCTTCTGCTAATTTTTTAGCATAGTTTTTAAAGTATGATTCATTTTCTTTTGAAACAATAACCTTTGTTCTTGCAGCACCCAAATTATTTTCTCCAACCTCTTTTATCGACTCATTTCCACCAGTAACCTCTATTGCATCGATTCCAAGTTCAGACAACTTTTTAGCTACAAACATACTATCTTCTTCTGTAAGACCTCCATCTTTAATGAAGTCAGCAGAATTTAATTTTATCCAAATAGGAAACTCTTTTCCTACAGCCTCTCTCATTGCTGTAAAAATTTCAAAAATGATTCTTCCTCTATTTTCGATACTACCACCATACTCATCTTCTCTTTTGTTGTAGTACGGAGATAAAAATTGACTTAATAAATATCCATGTCCTCCATGTATTTCAACACCATCAAATCCAGATTTTTTAACTCTTAATGCAGCATCAGCAAATGCTTTAACTAAGTATTTAATCTCCTCTTTAGAGATCTCTTTAGCCCAAGTTCCTGTATTTTCATTTTGCATAGTTGATGGGCCCCAAATAACTCTATCTCCAACTTTATAGTTTGTCATAAATCCACCATAAACTATTTGCATGATAATATTAGCTCCATATTTGTGGATTTTATCAGTAAATATTTTGTATTCATCTATAAAACTATCATTATATATTCCCATCATTCCAGGGTTAGGTTGTTCATCTTCAGTAACAAAAGCATATCCAGTTATAAGAGTTCCTGCTCCACCTGCTGCTAGCTCTTCATATATAGCTGAAAGCTCAGGAGTCATATGACCTTTTTCATCTGCTAAATCTTCCCAAAGTGCTCCTCTTATTATTCTGTTTTTCATTTCTAAATTACCTAATTTTGTTTTATCAAAAATACTTTTCATGGTTTCTCCTTCTAACTATTTATAAATTTATATTATATGTGGATTATAATTTATTTTTTTATTTCAAACAAGTAGGCACATTTTTGTAAGGTTAGTTACAAAAAAGTAAGAATTGTGTAAAGTAAGCTATAATAGAACGAAAAATATTTTGAAATTATTTTATAATTTGACATTATTGATTGAAATGTTAAAATGAAAAAAGAATTATAAACTGAAAGGAGATGAAATGTTAAATTATAAAGATAAAAACTATTTTTGCCAATTAGATTTAGGATTGGAGTTTATTCGTGGAAAATGGAAAGGCCTTATTATTTGTCATTTAAAAAATGAACCTGTAAGATTTTTGGAGCTTCAAAGAAGAACGAAGGGTATTACTCAAAAAATATTAAATGAACAATTGAAAGCACTAGAAGAAGAAGGAATTGTTGAAAGAATTGTTTATCCAGAAGTTCCACCAAGAGTTGAATATAAGCTTACACAAAAAGGATTGGCTCTTTTACCAGCTTTAGAAATGATTGAAAAATGGGCTGAAAACTATTTAGATTCTTGTGACATTGGAGATTAAATAAAAAAGTGGAGTTATAAAGATAACTCCACTTAAAAGTTTATGAGTATTTTTTAGGGAGTAATTAAGTTATTTAAATCATAACGAATAATATTTGAGAACTTATCTTCTAAAATATCTTTAATTATATCTCTTTCGTCATCATAAAAAGTTGAATGGTCATAACTTCTTACTCTAATAGTATAATTTTCACTGAAGTCAAAATATTTTGTAAATGTTTTTCTATTCGGTGAATAAATTTTGTAAAATCCACTTATTGTAACTCTTTTATTAGCAATAAATATTTTATTTTTATCTTTTATCTCTTCTCTTGTTTCAAGTGTTCTAATATATACATTTGAGAAGTTAAAATCAATAAAATAATTTTTAGATGTAGGTGTTATTGAACTTGAAAAACCTTTAAATATGGTATAATTTCCAAGATTTCTATTAATATTCATATCAGAGGCATGAATTAATGCGTTTGTAACTAAGTAGTCTAATTTAGAAAATCCTCTGAAAGATGAAGAGATATATAGGTTGATAGTAACATCTCTTTCAAGACTCTGAATAGCACTATTTATTATATAACTATTTATATATTTATTTAAAGTTTTATAATAGTTAATATTTTGTATTTTTTGATTTCTTTGAATGTAGATTTTCTCATCTTTTAAAACAAAATCTTCAAATATCTTAGTAATTTTTAACTTTGAAGAGTTAAAATCATTGTAATCAATTTTAACTGTAGGAAATTTAGAATGTATTTTTCTAAACTCTTCAACAGTGAGTAGATATAGATTTAATGAGTTCAGATTTTGTTTTGAAAAATATTTGTTTTGAAGCAATTTATTTTTTATGGATGTAATTTCAGAGTATTGTTTTTGATATTGAGCTATACCAACACCTGAATCAGGTGAATAGTTCAACCCAGATATTAAATCAAGGGTTCCTTCAGAGGTCAATCCTCTCGAATAGTAGATCTTAATGGAATTATCAATCTTACTGTTTCCAATAGAGGTCATAATAGCACTACAACTGGTTAAAAATAATATCGAAAAAAATATTAGAGCGATTTTAAAAAAAGAATATTTTTTCATAATTGAGGATCCTTTCATTATTAATATAATAGCTAATTATAACATAGATTTCAAAAAAATAATAAGTATATATTTTTCACAAGGTTATTGAACTTTACATACAAATATGGTATTATAATCAATAAAAGTTTACTCGTATATTTTGGAAATAAGGTCCAAAAGTTTCTACGTCCTAACCACAAATATGGATGCTATGGGTAGAGATTATACTAAAAATCTCTTAAAAATCTATTTTAAGTGGTAATTGAGTGTAAATTCTATCCTAGATTAGAGTTTACACTTTTTTTATTATTTAATCGGAGGTTTTTTGTGAAACAAATTTTAATAAAGAATGCATATATAGTTTCTATGAATGCAAAAAGAGAAATTTTTAACAACGGTTCTATCTTAATCGAAAATGATAGAATAAAAGAGATTGGAAAAATAGATGAGAAAAATTTATTAGCAGATGTAGAAGTTTTAGATGCAAAGGGGAAAATTGTATTACCAGGATTTGTAAATACTCATGTTCATTTATCTCAGCAACTAGGAAGAGGGATTGCAGATGATGTGGATCTTTTAACTTGGTTAAGAGAGAGAGTTTGGCCATATGAAAGTAGTTTTGATTATGAAAGTTCTTTAATATCATCAACAGCTTGTTGTGTTGAGATGATAAAATCTGGAGTTACAACATTTTTAGAATCTGGTGGACAATATGTGGATGCTATGGTTGAAGCGGTAAAAACTACAGGAATTAGAGCAGCACTTTCAAAATCAGTTATGGATGAGGGCGTTGGACTTCCAGAAAACTGGATAAAAACAGCGGATGAAGAGATTGCAACTCAAAAAGATTTATATGATAGATTTAATAATACCGCAGATGGAAGAGTAAAAATATGGTTTGCATTGAGAACTATATTTAATAATTCGGATGAGTTAATATTAAAAACAAAAAAGATTGCAGACGAGTTAAATACAGGAATTCATATGCATATAGCAGAGATAGCAGCAGAGAATGATTATGTAAAAGCGAATAGAGGAGATTCAACAGTAGAGCATCTACATAAATTAGGTGCTTTAGGACCAAATTTATTAGCGGTTCATACAGTTTGGCTAACTGATAGAGAGATAGATCTGTTTAGACTATATGATGTAAAAGTATCACATAATCCAGCAGCAGCAATGAAAGTTGTTTTAGGATTTGCAAGAATTCCAGAGATGTTAGAAAAAGGATTGAATGTTTCTATAGGAACAGATGGAGCACCTTCTAATAATAGAATGGATATGATGAGGGAGATGTATTTAACATCACTTATTCATAAAGGAAGAACTTTAAATCCAAAAGCTGTTCCAGCAGAGCAAGTATTAGAGATGGCAACAGTTCACGGAGCTAAATGTGCACTATTAGATAAAGAGATAGGAAGTTTAGAGGTTGGAAAAAAAGCTGACTTAATAGTTTTAAATCCAAATACACTTCACTCATTACCACTTCATGACCCTATAGCTAATATAGTTTATACAATGTCGAGTGAAAATGTTGAATCGACGATGTGTAATGGTCAGTGGTTAATGAAAAATAGAGAGATTTTAGTTTTAAATGAAGCTGATTTAATTGAAAAATTAAAAATCAAGGCAGAAGAGATAAAAAAGAAAGCAAAGATTGAATTACCAAATAGATTTCCAGTAGTGGACATAATATAGTGGAGGATAAAGTGAGCACATTAACAGATAAATTAAATAGATTTTTTAAGATAGAGGAGAGAGGAAGTTCTGTTAGAACAGAGGTTTTAGGCGGACTTACAACGTTTTTAACAATGGCATATATAGTATTCGTTAATCCAGCAATACTATCAGCTACTGGAATGGATAAAGGAGCACTAATAACAGTTACTTGCCTAGCAACTGCGATAGGAACAGGAATAGCTGCACTGTGGGCAAATGCACCATTTGCTTTAGCACCAGGAATGGGATTGAATGCATTCTTTACTTATACACTAGTTTTAGGGCAAGGAGTTTCTTGGGAGGATGCATTAGGTGTTGTATTTATATCAGGACTATTCTTCTTGCTTATGACACTAGGTGGAATAAGAGAAAAGATAGCAAATGCTATTCCATCAGTTGTTTCAACAGCGGCGACATCAGGAATTGGATTATTTATAGCATTCATAGGACTTAAAAATATGGAGGTAATTGTAGCCAATCCAGCAACTTTTGTAGGATTAGGAAAGTTCTCTTTACCAACTGTTTTAGGAATTTTAGGATTGGCTATAATGGCTGTTTGTGAGATAAAAAGAGTTAGAGGTGGAATTTTAATAAGTATAGCAATAACAACTATAATTGGTATGTTTTTAGGAATAGTAGATGCACCAACAGCAATAGTTTCAATGCCACCGGCAATAACACCGATCTTTATGAAGGTTAATATTTTAGGAGCTTTAAAAATATCATTAATAGGATCGATTTTCTCGTTTATGTTTATAGATTTATTTGATTCTTTAGGATTTATGATGGCTTGTTATAAAAATATGGGACTAGTTCAAGGGGATGAAGGAGCAAAAGGTTTAAAAAGAATGCTTCAAGTAGATGTATCTTCAACTTTAATCGGAGCTGTTTTAGGAACGAGTACAGTAACATCGTTTGCTGAATCAGCAGCTGGAATAGCAGCTGGAGCTAGAACAGGATTAGCTTCATTAGTTACAAGTGGACTATTTTTATTAGCGTTACTTTTCACTCCTTTAGTAGGAGTAGTTCCAGGGTACGCATCAGCACCAGCATTAGTACTAGTTGGAGTATTTATGTTTAAATCTATAGGAAATATAGATTTTACAGATATGAAGTTAGCTGTTCCAGCATTTATAACTATAGTTATGATGCCGTTAACTTACAGTATTAGTATTGGATTAAGCTTTGGATTTGTTGCTTATATAATAACTCACGTAGCTGCGGGAGAGATAAAGAAAATAAATTTAACACTTTGGGTAATCGGTGCATTATCAGTTTTAAATTTGGTTGTATCTTAATCAATAACTTTGAAAGAGAGAATTTATTTCTCTCTTTTTTTTAAGAAATTTTTCAAAGGAATTGAGAAAATTCCGAGGAAAATGTATAATGTAAATTGACAAAACTAATTTGGAGGAAGATATGGACACGTTATCACTAGTATTAATATCTATAGGATTGGCTATGGACGCATTTGCAGTTTCATTGACAGAGGGATTGGCAATGAAGAGATTAAAAAAAAGGAACATATTTAGAATTGCACTTGTTTTTGGAGGATTTCAGGCTTTGATGCCGTATATTGGATGGAGAATAGGTGGAGTTTTTGCAGAAAAAATATCGCAGTATGATTATATTGTAACAACAATACTATTATTATTTGTTGGTGGGAAAATGATTTATGATGGATGGCAAGAGCAAGAGTGCGAAGAGAAAGGTAAATGCGATATGGTGTCGAATTTACTTTTATTAGGGTTTGCTACAAGTATTGATGCTTTGGCTATTGGATTTTCATTCTCATTGGTTCCAAATTTAGATATATATTATTCGATAGAAATAATTGGAATAATAACTTTCTTTATAGCTTCAATTGGAGTTTTCTTAGGACATAAGATGGGGCATCTAATAAGTTATAAAACAGAATATCTAGGTGGAGGAATTTTAGTTTTAATGGGGTTGAAAGCTTTCGTAAGTCACTTTATCTAAAGAGGAGAGATCTATGGAACGATTGTTTTTAGTAAATTTTATGTTTTTATTAGCAATTTTACCAATTATATATTTAAGACGTAGTTATTTTAGAAGAAATATTTTTTTAGGAAGATTTTTGGGTAACTATATTTTTATAACTCACTATATATTTTTTCTATTGATTATACTAGGAGTTGTAAATCATTTTTACAACTTAACTAAATTTGATATGTTAACTGTAGCTTTTATAGTTTTACCGATATTTTTTGTTTTTTCTTATTACAACTTTTCAGTTGCTAGAGTAATAAAAATGGAGATTCATTTAAAAAATCATAATATAGGTAAAAAGTTGAGAATAGCTTTTATATCTGATGTTCATCTATCTGCATTAACTAATAAAAAAAATATAGAGCGTTCGTTAGAGCGAATGTTTGAAGAGGAACCAGATATTCTTTTAATAGGTGGAGATTTAATAGATTATAGTTGTAGAGATATAAAATCGAATTTTTCAAATAGTTTTAGAAGGGTAACGCCTAAATATGGTATTTATGCTATTGTTGGAAATCATGAATATCAAGGCGGAGTTGAATCTAATATAAAATATATTGAAAACTTGGGGATAAAAATTTTAAGAGATGAAGTTTTAACAGTTGATGGAGTAAATATAATTGGAAGAGATGATGTTACAAATAAAAGAAGAAAAAAAATTGCGTATTTAACAAAAAAAATAAATACTGATTTACCAACAATCCTTCTAGATCACAATCCGAATTCAATAGAGGAAGCAATTTTAAATAAAATTGATTTAGAGCTTTGTGGACACACACATAGAGGACAGTTTTTTCCATATAATTTAATTGTAAAAAAAATGTATAAGAATTATCATGGATATAAAAAATTTGAGGAAACTCATACACTTGTGAGTGCTGGATTTAGCTCATGGCTTATACCGTATAGAGTTAACAGTACGAGTGAGATAAATATTATAGATTTATATTATTAAATTAAAAGCCTAGCAAAAATACTTTTTGCTAGGCTTTTGTTTTAGATGAAAAATATAAATAGACTTCCTAAAAGAATTAGAATTGCAAAATTTAAAATTGAAAAAATCTTAAAATATTCTTTTTTATCTTCAGGATATTCATCAAGATATAGTTTATACGATATTAAACTAGCTAACGATGCGATTAAAGTTCCAAGACCACCAATATTAACTCCTATAAGAAGAGGTTTCCATTCTGCTGTGAAACCAGAAATAAGAATTGCAGCAGGAACATTACTGATAATTTGACTCATAAAGATTCCAGTTAAATATATTCCTAAATCAGTTGCCAGTAAATTTGTCATTATCTCTTTTATAAAAGTTATATTAGAAAGATTACCAACAAATATAAAGAAGCTGACAAAAGTAGCCAAAAGAATCCAATCTAATTCTTTTAAAATATTTTCTTTTCTTAAAATAAGATAAGTTAGATTTAAAAGAGTTACATAGGTTATTGGAAATTTAAAAAATATATTCATCAAAACTAAAATAAAAATAGTTGATGAAAATAAAACATTTAAATTTTTATTCAAAATAGGTATGTCTAACTCAAAATATAGCTGATCCTTTGGTGTAAAAAAATTAATAACTAAAAGAATAATTAAACCTAAAGATGATATTCCAATTGTAATTTTAAAAAACTCTATAGCTAAAGGTGCAAATTTAGAAAATATAAAAATATTTTGAGGGCTTCCCATAGGGGTTAAAGCACTTCCTAAATTAGCAGCAATAGTTTCTAAAATAACAATTTTTAAAGTTGAAAAATTTGATTTTTTTCCAATTATTATAGTTAGAGGTACAAAAGTTATAAGTGCCACATCATTAGTTAAAAACATACTAAAGAAAAAAACTAAAAATATTAGAGCAGCACATATAACTCTTTGATTATTATACTTTTTTAAAAAACTGATAGCTATAAAATCCAAAATACTCTCTTTTTTGTAGAGTTCAACAACAACCATCAGATTAAAAAGTATCATCAATACATGAGTATCAATATATGAAAATTTTGGTAATGAAATAAAACTGCTCAAGGCAGCAAAAAGGGTCGCTATAAGAAATAGCGACTCAGATTTTAATCTATTAAATAACTCTTTCAAAATTTATCCTCTCCAGTATACTATTCAAAATGACAGAGAATAAGTTCATATATTATGTTTGCCATCAATCGAGATGTTCTATCATCATAGTCGAATGTAGGATTGATTTCAGCAACATCAATTGTTAAATTTTTAGAATATCTAGCAATTGTTTTAAGTAGTGGTAAGGCATTTCTAGGATTTACACCAAAAGTTTGAGGTGCACTAACTCCTGGTGCAGATGTAATATGAAATACATCAGTACATAAAGTTAGATGAATATAGTCATTCCTATTTAAAATAGAGTAAAGTTCATCGTTAGGAATTGTTCTTATCTCTTCTGCAAAATAGTATTTTACACCAAGATGATCAGCTCTATCAAAAAGCCTTTTTGTGTTAGAGAATTTTTGAATTCCAAAAACATTGTAATCAAAATTAAGGTTCTTTTCTTTACATATATCAGCTATTTGTAAAAACATAGTTCCTGAATTTCTTCCGTTAGAGTACTCTCTCATATCAAAGTGGGCATCAAAGTTTATGATTCCAATTTTAGGGGTTGTATTTTTTTCTAAAGCGTATTGTAAAATACCACTATAGTTAGCAAAGGCTATATCATGTCCACCGCCTAAAAGAACAACTAAGAAATTTCTCTTCTTAAGTTCTGCAACAATATTAGCTAATTCAGTATGTGCAGATTCAAGATCATGCCCAACAACTTCAATTGGAAACTTTAAATCATAAAATTTTAGATTCTCTTTAAATATAGGAAAGCCTGACAAAGCTTTTTTAACTTGAATCCATCCATCTTTAGCTCCCAATCTTCCAGAGTTTCTTCTCACACCTTCATCCGAGTTAAAACTAACAAAACATACTTTTTTTTCATCGAAGTCCACATTAACTAACTCTTCAAGAGTCATAATTTTAACAACTTGATGAATTCTAAGAACATCTAACTCTTCACCGTCTACTCTTCCATTCCAGTACATAACTCACTCCTGTTATTTATCTAATAGTTTATTAATTAAGTCTTCACTAGCAATATATGGTAGTGTGATGTGATCAGTTCCAAGATTATTGTTGTTAAACTCGATAACTGTTTCAATAGAGTGTGGGTTTCTTGCCCAAGCTCTTCTTGCAACCCCTCCCATAACATCCCAAGGCATAGCTGTAGATAAGATCTCATCTACTCTCTTGCTTCCATCTAGGACCATTCCAAATCCACCGTTGATAGATTTTCCTATTCCTACTCCTCCACCATTGTGAAGAGCAATCATAGTCATTCCTCTAGCTGCATTTCCGGCAAAACATTGGGTTGCCATATCAGCCATGATATTACTTCCATCTTTAATATTTGAAGTTTCTCTGAATGGAGAATCAGTTCCAGATACATCATGATGATCACGTCCTAACATAACAGGACCAATCTCTCCTTTTCTAACCATGTCATTGAATTTTAAAGCTATAGCAGTTCTACTCATAGCATCTTGATAGAATATTCTAGCTTGAGTTCCAACAACAAGGCCATTTTCATCGGCATCTTTAATCCAAACATAGTTATCTCTGTCTTGGTATCTTCTATTTGGATCAACTAACTCTAGAGCGGCAGCATCAGTTTTAAGTAAATCCTCTTTTTTTCCAGATAAACAAACCCATCTAAAAGGACCATATCCATAATCGAATAATTCAGGACCTAAAATATCTTCAACATATGATGGGAATATAAATCCACCTTTATCGTCTCTTCCATTTTTTGAAATCTCTTTAATTCCTATATCATATATAGATTTTAGGAAGCTATTACCATAATCAAAGAAATACACACCTTTACTAGTTAAACTTTTAATAACATTATAGTGTCTTTCTAAAGTTTCATCAACTAATTTTCTAAATGTTTTTCTGTCTTCAGCTAGAAGTCTAGTTCTCTCTTCAAATGTTATTCCAACAGGACAATATCCTCCATCGTAAACAGCATGACAAGAAGTTTGATCAGATAGAAGATCTATATGAATGTTGTTTTTGTCAGCGTATTCTAATAGATCTACAATATTACCGTGATAAGCTATGGCATATGGAGTTTTAGAATTCATTTTCTCTTTTGCTAAAGTGAAAACTTCAGCTGGAGTAGAAAGGAATTTGTTTATCCATCCTTGTTCTAATCTAGTTTGAATTCTAGATAGATCTACTTCTGCAATAATAGAAACCCCTTTAGCAATTACAGTAGCTTTTCCTTGAGCTCCACTCATTCCACCAAGACCTGACGTAACAAAAAGTTTTCCTCTTAAGTCACCATCAGCAGGAACTCCACAGAAAAGTCTACCAGCGTTTAAGATTGTTGAATAAGTTCCATGAACAATTCCTTGTGGACCGATATACATCCATCCACCTGCTGTCATCTGTCCATAATTAGCAACTCCAAGGGCAGCGGCTCTAGCCCAGTTGTCATAATCATCAAAAGCTCCAATCATAAGAGCGTTTGTAATTATAACTCTAGGAGCTGAAGGGTGAGATTTAAAAAGTCCAGTCGGGTGACCTGAAGCTACAACAAGAGTTTGATCCATTGTTATATTTTCAAGATACTTTTTAATTAATCTATATTGCATCCAGTTTTGACAAACTTGTCCTGTTTCACCATAAGTAACAAGTTCATAAGGATAAAGAGCGATGTCAAAATCAAGGTTATTATCAATCATAACTTGGATAGCTTTAGCATCGGTACAGTTTCCTTTGTATTCAAATATAGGTTTACCATAGATATTTCCAGTTGGTCTAAATCTATACCCATATATTCTCCCATAAGTCTTAAGTTCATCTAAAAACTCAGGAGCAAGCATTTCATGAAACTCCTCAGGAATATATCTAAGAGCATTTTTAAGAGCAAGTGCAATTTCATCTTTTTCTAAGTGAACAACTCTTTTAGGAGCTCTTCTGATTTTAGGATCAAATTTTTGAATCTCTAAAGGAATATCAGCAGCAGTTAATTTAATAGTCATCGCATTGAAAATTTCTTGATTTAACATAATCTCCTCCAGTAAATAAAATATATTTAAGAACAGTAATTTATTACCTCATAAAGTCATAAAAATAAAATATATTCTATATAGAATTAGAATTAAAAAAATATACTGTATAAATAAAAATAAAAAAAGTGAAAAAATTTTTTCAAAAAAAGATTGACATTTTCATATCAAATCTGATATTATCATTTCAAATAAAAAATTAAAGGAGGAAAGCAGATGACTATGAGAAGGATTTTAAGGACACAAACTAGAATTAACAAAAAGAATATATTTTTGTGTGCCCTAAAAAACAATCTCATTAATGTTGTTATGCTATAGATTTTTTATTATTCTATAAAGTTACAATTGTATTTTGAGTCAGTGTTTTGATAGCACTGACTTTTTTTATACTCAAAAATAAAATATATAAAAAATAAAAATTAGGAGGTAAGTATTATGAAAAAGATGTTATCAGTAGTTTTATTTTGTATTATGGGAGTTTTAGGTTTTGGAAATGATGTTTTATATGTGGGAACAAATGCGGAGTTTGCACCATTTGAATATATGGAAAATGGTGAGATAGTTGGATTTGATATTGATTTAATAAATAAGGTCGGAGAAAAAATAGGAAAGGAGATAAAAATAAAAAACATAACATTTGATGGACTGCTTCCAGCACTTCAGACAAATAAATTGGATTTAGTCATTGCTGGAATGACTATGACAGCTGAAAGAGAAAAGTTTGTAGATTTTTCAGATGATTATTTTGTAGCTAATCAAGTGATAATAGTACCTGAAAAGGATTCAACTATTGCAAATCTAGATGCATTAAAAGGGAAAAAAGTGGGAGTAGTATTAGGATATACGGGAGATTTGATGGTTTCAAAAATTGAGGGTATAGATAAAATCCAATACAATTCAGCACCGGGTGCAATCATGGCTTTAAGTTCTGGAAAGATAGACGCTATGATTCTTGATTCAGCACCAGCAGGAAGCTACATATCACAAAATAAAGGGTTGAAAGTTGTAAAAATTGATGCAGAAGAGGAGAAGTATGCTATAGCTGTTGCTAAAGGGAAAAAAGAGCTTGTAGAATCGATAAATAAAGCTTTAAAAGAGATAAAAGAAGAGGGAACTTACGACAAACTTATTATAAAATATTTTAACTAGGGAGGATATTAATGAAAGAAAAGGTTATTTTAGCGTACTCTGGGGGATTAGACACATCGGTTATAGTACCTTGGTTAAAGGAAAATTATGATTACGAGGTTATAGCTGTTGCTGTGGATGTTGGACAAAAAGAGGATTTTAAAGCCATTGAAGAGAAAGCTTATGTGACAGGAGCATCAAAATTTTATTTGGTGGATAAAGTAGAGGAGTTTGTAAATGATTATATATTTCCAACTCTGAAAGCTGGTGCAATATATGAAAATAAATATCTGCTAGGAACTTCTATGGCAAGACCAGTAATAGGAAAAGCCTTAGTAGAGATAGCACACAAAGAAGGAGCGAAATATATTTCGCACGGGGCAACAGGAAAAGGAAATGATCAGGTTAGATTTGAATTAGCTATAAAGGCTCTTGATCCATCTTTAAAGGTAATAGCACCGTGGCGTATTTGGGATATAAAATCTAGAGAGGAGGAGATAGAATATTTAGAGAAAAAAGGGATAACTCTTCCATTTCATAAAAAATCTCCATACAGTAGAGATGAGAATCTTTTTCATGTGAGTCACGAAGGGTTTGATTTGGAATATCCATCAAAAGAGCCAAATTTTGAAAATGTTTTACAATGGGTAAAAACTTTAGAAGCTGCAAACGAGAAGAGTGAATATATAACTTTAGAGTTTATTAAAGGAGTTCCTGTAGCTTTAAATGGAGAGAAGTTATCAGGTGTTGAAATCATAAAAAAACTTAATAAAATAGGATCAGAGCATGGAATTGGTGTTTTAGATATGGTCGAAAATAGATTGGTTGGAATGAAATCAAGAGGAGTCTATGAAACGCCAGGTGGAACGATTTTATATTTTGCACATGAAGAGTTAGAAAGATTGTGTTTAGATAAAGATACCTACCAAGAGAAAGTAAAACTTTCTCACGATTTTTCAAAATTAGTTTATAATGGGCAGTGGTTTACAACTTTAAGAGCGGCAATATCAGCTTTTATAGACGTTACACAGGAGTTTGTGACAGGTGAAGTGAAATTAAAATTGTATAAAGGAAATATAATTTTAGCAGGAACAACATCACCATTTTCATTGTACTCAGAGGAGTATTCAACGTTTGAAAAAGATAGTGTTTACAACCAACAAGATGCAGAAGGATTTATAAATCTATTTGGTCTACCGATTAAGATTGAAGCCTTACTAAGAAAAAAGTTTTGACATTCTAAAAAAAAAATGATATTCTACCTTAAATTAATATTTTGATAGAGGTTGCGAAATTCAAAAGTAAACAAACTAAGATTTAGTAGGTCAAAGAGGTTTGTTGAAAGGGAAGTTCGCCGAAGTTCAACTTTTTCTACTAGAAAGATGAGCTGGGTGTATAAAGAAGATTTATACAACTGTCACCGAAATGGTGTTGTGCTATCGTAGATTATTATTTTAAGCTAACATAGTTGAAATGAGTTTTTCAGGCGATAGTTATTTTTTTGACTATCGTTTTTTTTATTATAATGTCATCGGAGGAGGAACTAATGAGAGTAGTAAAAAAATTTGGTGGAAGTTCAGTTGCAACAACAGAAAAAATAAAAAATATAGCTATGGATATAGCTAAAAATTATAAAGAGGGTGATGAAGTTGTAATTGTAGTTTCAGCAATGGGTAAGACAACGGATGCACTTATAAAGTTAGCTAAGGAGATATCGGATACCCCTGATGTAAGAGAACTAGATTCTCTTTTATCCACAGGAGAGCAGCAAACAACATCTCTTTTGAGTATGGCTTTAAAAGAGCAGGGGTGTAAGGCAATATCTTTAACAGGAGCTCAAGCAGGAATTAGAACTGGTGGAGTTCATACAAAAAATAAGATAGAGAGCATAAAGATAGATAGAATAGAAAAACATCTAAAAGATGGAAAAGTAGTTATAGTTGCGGGGTTTCAAGGTATAAATGATAATGGTGATGTAACAACTCTTGGAAGAGGAGGATCAGATACGAGTGCTGTAGCTTTGGCAGCAGCTTTAAAATGTGATTGTGAGATTTATACAGATGTTACCGGAATATTTGGAGTAGATCCTAGAGTTTATAAAAATGCAAAAAAACTAGAAAAAATTTCATACGAGGAGATGATGGAGATGGCAAATTTAGGAGCTGGTGTAATGGAGACAAGAGCGGTTGAGATAGGAAAAAAGTATGGAGTTAGAATATATGTTGGGCAAACTTTAGGGGTTGAAACAGGTACATATATTTGTGATAGTAGTGAGATAATAGAGAAAAAAGCTGTGACTGGAATATCTATAAATAAAAATGTTATAATGGTAAATCTAGAGAATTTTTCAGGAGTACCTAAAAATGTAGCTACTGTTTTTAATAATCTGGCAAAGCATAGTGTAAATGTAGATATGATATCACAAAATGAGGTTCAGAATATAAAAGGAAGTATAGGATTCACTTGTCCTTTAACAGATGATCACTTTCTAAATAACTCATTAGAGGATATTAGAAAAGAGATTCCTGCAATAGAAGTTACAAAAAGAACGGGAGTTGTAAAAATATCTTTAGTAGGAATAGGAATGATAAGCAACTTTGGAGTAGCAGCAAAAGTATTTGAAGTTTTAGCAGATATAGATGCAGCGTTTTATCAGTGTACAACATCAGAGATTTCAATATCGTTAATCATAAAAGAGGATGAAGCGGTAAAAGTAGTAGAAAGACTAGCAGAAGTATTTTCAATATAATAGGAGGATAAAGCAATGTATAATATAGCGATAGTTGGAGCGAGTGGATTAGTTGGAGGAACATTTTTAAAAGTTTTAGAGGAGAGGGATTTACCGATAGATAATTTATATCTATTTGCATCAGCTCGTTCAGCAGGAAAAGAGGTTATTTTTAAAGGAAAAACTTTAGTTATAGAGGAGCTAATTGAAAATAGTTTCGATAGGGATATAGATATAGCACTATTTTCAGCAGGAGGAGATATTAGTAAAAAATTTGCACCTATTGCGAGTGAAAAAGGTGTAGTTGTGGTTGATAATAGTAGTGCTTGGAGAATGGATAAGGATGTTCCTTTAGTTGTACCAGAAGTAAATCCTGAGGATATATTTAAAAATAAAGGTATAATAGCTAATCCAAATTGTTCAACGATTCAATCGGTTGTTCCTTTAAAAGTGATTAATGATCTTTATGGAATAAAAAGAGTTGTTTATTCAACTTATCAAGCTGTATCTGGAAGTGGAATAAAAGGCATAGAGGATTTAGAGAGAGGACTTAAAGGAGAGGCACCAAAAACTTATCCTCATCCAATAGTGAATAACTGTTTGCCACAGATAGATTCTTTCCTAGAAAATGGGTACACAAAAGAAGAGGAGAAAATGATAAACGAAACTCGTAAAATTTTAGGTAATTGGGAGCTTCCTGTGACGGCAACTTGTGTTAGAGTTCCAGTTATGAATGGGCATTCTGTATCTATAAATGTTGAGTTAGAAAGAGAGCCTAATATAGAGGAGTTAAAAGCTAAATTTAGAGAGTTTGATGGAATAATTTTAGAGGATGATGTACAAAATAGTATTTATCCTTTAGCTGCGTCAGCAACAGGAAAAGATGATGTTTTTGTTG
This sequence comes from Cetobacterium sp. ZWU0022, assembly GCF_000800875.1. Classification (NCBI taxonomy): domain Bacteria; kingdom Fusobacteriati; phylum Fusobacteriota; class Fusobacteriia; order Fusobacteriales; family Fusobacteriaceae; genus Cetobacterium; species Cetobacterium sp. ZWU0022. The sequence goes on along the minus strand of NZ_JRJZ01000089.1, from coordinate 26,623 downwards.
GACGTATCAGAAAAGATTTTAGTATCCAAAATGGATTAAATCTTTGGGTTGTAGCTGATAACATAAGAAAAGGAGCAGCAACGAATGCAATTCAGATTGCAGAGGTTTTAATGAAAAAGTAGTTCGAGGAGAAAATATGTTAAAAGTAAATCCAAATTTAGATAAAATAGAGATATCTGTTATTAGAAAAATAGCAGAAGCGTGTAGAGAGTATGAAGATGGAGAGAAAGAGCTTATCAATTTAACAATTGGTGAGCCGGATTTGCCTCAGCCAAAAGAGGTTATAGATGGAACTATAGAGTATATGCAAGAGGGGAAGTTAGGTTATCCGCAACTTGGTGGGATGATAGAGCTAAGAGAAGAGATTGCAAAATTTTATAGAGAGAAGTATAAAGTTGATGTAAAATCAGATGAGATAATCATAACAGTTGGAAGTACAGAGGGATTATCAACGGCAATTAGAACTGTTATTTTACCAGGTGATGAGGTTATCGCACCTCTACCAGTATACCCAGGGTATGAACCTCTGATAAATTTAGCAGGAGCTAATTTAGTAAAAGTAGATACTTCGAAAGACAACTTTGAATTGACAGTGGAAACTTTAAAAAAATATGTCACTTCAAAAACAAAAGCCATAATTTTAAACTATCCATCAAATCCTTCAGGAGTTGTTATATCAAAAGAAAATAGAGATGAAATTTTAGAGTTTGTAAAAGAAAATCATATCTACATAATAAGTGATGAGGTTTATAGTGAGCTTGTTTTTGATGTAAATCACAATACGTTTTTAGATGATAGATACAGAGAGAATGTAATTTTAGTAAATGGATTCTCAAAGTCTCATTCATTGACAGGATGGAGAGTTGGTTATATTATAGCTCATAAAAAATTGAGAGATTATCTTGTTAAAGTTCATCAATATGCGGTGACATCACCAAGCATTATATCTCAAAGAGGAGCTCTTATTGCTGCTAGAAAATGTCAGGATATATCGGAACAGGTAGGAATTTATAAACAGCGTGCTCAGTTAGTATATAGAAAATTGAAAGAAGCAAATATATCTGCAATAGAACCGAAAGGAGCTATATATATATTTATTTCATTGGATGGAATAACTGAATTAGGTTCTTTAGAGTTTGCTCAAAAACTTTTAGAAGAAGAGAGGGTTGCTGTTGTTCCTGGAGTTGCGTTTGGAATGGATAACTATATCAGAATATCTTTGGTTAAGGATAAAGAGATTTTAAATGAGGCTATTGATAGGTTTATAGATTTCATCAGTAAAAATTAATAATCGAATTGAACTTTTAAAGGTAGAGGAAAAAAAGAGGTTGACCATTTTGGTCAGCCTCTTTTTTTATTTTAGAAATTAACTTTGTTTATTTCATCGCTGAATTTTTTAGCGATTAGCTGAGGTCTAGTTATAGCTCCACCTACAACAACAGCATATGAACCCATCTCCATAGCAGACCTAGATTTTTCAGGTGTATCAAAATTCCCTTCAGCAATAACAGGTTTTTTACATTTAGCTATAAGTTCTTTTAAAACATCAAAGTTATTTAATCCTTTAGAATGCTCGGTATAACCAACTAAAGTTGTTCCAATAAAATCAAACCCTAACTCTTCGGCACGAATCCCCTCTTCAACAGTTGAGATATCCGCCATAAATTTTTGATTTGGATACTTTATTTTTAAAGATTTTAAAAGCTCAATATCAGCATTTATAGTTGCATCAAGAGCGATAACATCTATATCAGTTGCAATTAAAGCTTCTAATTCTTTTTCTGTTGGAGTGATATATGAAACCATTCCTTCGTAATCTTTTTTTATAATTCCAATGATAGGAAGATCAACTAATTTTTTTATTTCTAAAATATCCTCTACGCCATTAGCTCTAATCCCAACTGCTCCGCCCATTTCAGCGGCAACAGCCATTCTTCCCATAATAAAAGAACTATGTAGTGGTTCACTCTCTAACGCTTGACATGAAACAATAAGACCTTTATTCATTTTCTTGATTTCCTCCTTAATTATTTTCTATGATTTCGTTTATTTTTTGTTTTATAGGATCAGCCATTGCTCCAAAAATAGCTTGTATTCCACCTTGAACTTCTAAAACACCAGTTGCTCCTAAATTCTTAATCTTGATTTTATCAACTTTAGAAACATCTTTGACAGAAACTCTAAGTCTAGTTATACAAGCATCAATATCGTCAATATTTTCCTTTCCACCAAGAGCAGCTAAAATCTCTTTAGATGTCTCATATAAAGAATCTTTAGTGATAATTTTAATTTCTTGGTCATCACCTTCTCTTCCAGGTGTCGCAATATTAAAACGTTTTATTAAGAATGAAAAAGTAAAATAGTATAGAGCAAACCAGAAGGCTCCAACGATTAAAACATAAATCCAGTTTGTAGTAGCATTACCTTGTAAAACTCCGAAAAGAGTGAAGTCTATTAATCCACCTGAGAAAGTATTTCCGATAGATATATTTAATAAATCAGCTACAAGGAAAGATAATCCATCAAAGAAAGCATGAACACCATATAGCCAAGGAGCAACAAATAAAAACATAAATTCAATAGGTTCTGTTATTCCTGTTATGAAAGATGTAATTGCACCACTAAGGAATAATCCCCCAACAGCATTTTTTTTATTTTGAGGAGCACACTTATACATAGCAAGACAAGCACCAGGAAGACCAAACATCATAGTAGCAAAACGTCCAGCAAAGAATCTAGTTCCTTCTGTAAATAAACCAGTGTGATTTGGATCAGCTAATTGTGCAAAGAAAATATTTTGTGCTCCAACAATAGATTTACCAGCGATTTCAGCAGTACCACCAAGTTCAGTATACCAAAATAGGGGATAAATCATATGGTGTAAGCCGATAGCACCACTAAGTCTTAAAAGAAAACCATAAAGAAATGTTCCTAAAATTCCTAAACTTGCAATAGATTTACCAGCAAAAGTTAACCAGTTTTGAAAAGTTGGCCAAGTCAGGAAGAATAGTATTCCGATACCTATTGCAGTAAAAGATGAGATAATTGGAACAAATCTTGAACCACCGAAGAATCCTAATACTGCAGGCAATTTTACATTACTATATCTATTATGTAAAAAGGCAACAATAGAACCAATAACAATAGAACCGACAACTCCAGTATCAATTGAGACTACAGAAGGATTGAAAGCTGTAATTAATCCTTTTATAGATGCATTCATAACAAGAAAAGCAACAGCTCCAGCTAAACCAGCAGTTCCTTTGTCTTTTTTTGCTAAACCGATAGCTAAACCAATACACATTATTAGTGCTAAGTTTGCAAAAATAACTTCTCCAGAAGCTGACATGACTTTTAAAATTCCTTGTAAAAAAGGAATGTTTAAAAATGGATATGCATTAACAGTATTTGAATTAGAAAGAGCTCCACCTATACCTAGTAGTAATCCCGCAGCAGGTAAAATAGCGATAGGAAGCATAAACGATTTACCAATTTTTTGTAAATTTTTAAACATGATAATCCTCCTGAAAATTTTTTGAATATATTGATGAAAAAATGAAAATTATTTTCTAGTGTATGCAATAAATATATCATATAACTAAAAAAAATACAATAGTAATAAAAAAAATACATATAATTATTTTTTAAAAAAATATTGACATTTGAGAGAGATTGATATAGAATCTATAAAAAATTAAAGAAGGAGGAGCTCATGAACAAATTTAAAAACATGTTAACTATAATTATAATAATATGCTTTTGGGTTTGGATTTGATGAGTTATATCTCTGAAAATATTCAAGCCTTATTTTGTTATAAAAATAAAGGCTTGAGCAAAAGGTATGAAGTTTTAAGAGCTTAAGTCTATAGATTTAAGCTCTTTTTTTTTATAAATTTTTAAAACTGAGGGAGGCCAAAATGAGAAGCGAGATTGTAACAAAAGGATTAAGTAGAGCACCACATAGAGCACTTTTTTATTCAATGGGATTAACAGAGAGAGAGCTAGAGCTTCCCAAAGTGGGAATCGTAAATTCATATAATGAGATTGTTCCAGGTCATATTCATTTAAAAAATCTTGTCGAGGAGGTCAAAGCTGGAATAAGAATGAATGGAGGAGTTCCGATGGAGTTTAATACAATAGCTATTTGTGATGGAATTGCTATGGGGCATGAGGGGATGAAGAACTCTCTTCCGACAAGAGAACTTATTGCAGATTCAATAGAAGCAACAGCATACGCAATGCCCTTTGATGCGCTTGTTTTTATGCCTAGTTGTGATAAAGCTGTACCAGGAATGTTGATGGCAGCTGTAAGATTAAATCTACCATCAATTTTTATAGGTGGAGGACCAATGTTGGCTGGAAAATTTAAAGGAAAAAAAGTGGGGATTTCAGATCTGTTTGAATATGTTGGAAAAGTTCAAAGTGGAGAGATGTCAGTAAATGAATTGAATGAAGCGGAGCACGAGACTTGTAAAACATGTGGATCATGCTCAGGAATGTATACTGCAAATACGATGAATTGCTTAACAGAAGCATTGGGAATAGCACTTCCAAAGAACGGAACGGTACCCAGTGTATATTCAGAAAGAAAAAGATTAGCCAAAGAATCCGGATTTCAGGTAATGGAATTATTTAGAAAAAATATTAGAGCGAGAGATATTATAAATGAAAAAAGCTTATATAACTCAGTTCTTGTTGACATGGCACTTGGAGGGTCGACAAATACAACTCTTCATTTACCAGCAATAGCTTATGAATGTGAGGTAAAACTGAATCTAGATATGTTTGATGAAGTGTCAAAAAAAACAAAGCAGATAGTTAAATTATCTCCAGCAAATTCACATTTTATAGAGGAGTTTGATGAAGCCGGAGGAGTAAGTGCTGTTTTAAAAATTTTAAAAGAAAAAGATTTGTTGAAATCTAATCAGACAGTTTTACTAAAAAATATATTAGAGATTGCAGAAAAAGCAAAAATATTAGATAAAGATATAATTAGAGATTTTGAATCTTCATATTTTGATACAGGTGGAATCTCTATACTGAAAGGAAATTTAGCTCCGAAGGGTGCAGTTGTAAAATCAGGAGCGGTTCATGAAAGCATGTTAGTACATAAAGGGGAAGCAAAAGTTTTTAATTCTGAAGAGGAAGCTTATGAAAGTATTTTGAGCGGAAAAATAAAGAAGGGGGACGTAATAGTTATTCGTTATGAAGGTCCAAAAGGTGGGCCTGGAATGAGGGAGATGTTATCACCAACAGCAGCTTTAGTAGGTATGGGATTAGATATGTATTGTGCTTTACTAACAGATGGAAGATTTTCTGGTGGGTCTAGAGGGGCTGCTATAGGTCATATATCACCAGAAGCTTCGGATGGAGGACTTATAGCTTATGTAGAAGATGGAGATTGTATAGAGATAGATATTCCTAAAAATAGAGTTGAGCTTTTGATATCAAAGGAGGAGATAGAAAAAAGAAAAGCGAGTACAACACTTTTAAAAAGAGATATAAAAAATAGAATGCTTCAAAAATATGTAAAATTAGTTTCAGATTCATCTGAAGGAGCAGTAACTAGATAGGAGGAGAAAGTGGAAAAAATATCGGGAGCAAAAATAGTTTTAGAGACACTAAAATATTTAGGGGTTACAGATATTTTTGGATATCCAGGGGGAGCCGTAATTCCTATTTATGATGCATTGTATGATTTCAAAGGAATAAATCACTATATGGCAAGACATGAGCAAGGAGCAGTTCACAGTGCAGATGGATACGCAAGAACTAAAAAAAATCCAGGAGTTTGCCTAGCCACATCAGGACCAGGAGCAACAAATTTAGTCACAGGTATTATGACAGCACACATGGATTCGATTCCGATTTTGACAATAACAGGTCAGGTAGGAACTGCAGCTTTAGGGAAAGATTCTTTTCAAGAAAGTGATATTATTGGAATAACATCACCAATAACAAAAAATAACTATTTAGTAAGGAGTCTGTTTGAGTTACCTAAGGTATTGAAAGAAGCGTATGAATTATCTAAGCACGGAAGACCAGGGCCGGTGTTAGTAGATATCCCAAAAAATATTCAAGAGCAGGAGATGGAGTATTCTCAATTTGAAGAACTTTTAAAAATTGAAGTGGAGAGTATTAAAAAATTTAAATCGTTATACACAGAGAAAGAGATTTTCGACTTTGAAAAATATTTGAAGAATTCTAAAAAACCAGTTTTGATTGTAGGAGGTGGAATTTTAAATAGTAGATGTGTCGATGAGGTTAGAAAGTTTGCAAATAGAATAAAAATTCCTATAGTTTCCACTCTTATGGGATTAGGAATATTTAATAGAAGTGATGAGGAGTATCTTGGAATGATTGGTATGCATGGATTAAAAGAAGCTAATAGAGCTGTTGATGAATGCGATCTGCTTATAGCTATTGGAATGAGATTTGATGATCGAATTGTAGGAGATAAAACAAAATTTTCACCGAATTCAAAAAAAATTCATATAGACATAGATAGAGCTGAGATGAATAAAAATATAGTTGTAGACTTACCTATTATAGGGGATGCAAAGGAGGTATTGGAAAGAGTTTTAAAATTAGATTTAAAAGAGAATTTTCAAGAGTGGCGAACGACTTTAAAAAGAGATGAATTTATAGAAAAAGAGTGCTTGAATCAACTAGCAGTTTTAAATGTTTTAAACGAAGTTATAGATGAAAATTATATAGTGGTTACAGATGTAGGACAACACCAGATGTTTACAGCTCAGTATCTAGATATAAAAAAACCATTTCAATTTTGCACATCAGGGGGAGCAGGAACCATGGGATATGGACTTCCGGCTGCAATAGGGGCACAAGTGGCAAACAGAGATAAAAAAGTGATACTGATTGTTGGAGATGGTGGTTTTCAGATGAATCAACAGGAGTTAATTTTATTAAGACAATATAATCTGCCTGTGAAAATATTGATATTTAATAATGGGGCTTTAGGAATGGTTAAACAATGGCAAGAGCTTTTCAATAACAGAAGATATTCGAGTGTGATTTTGGACATAAATCCAGATTTTGTTAAATTGGGAAATGCTCATTTCGTGGATGGTGAAAGGATAGATAATCTAAAAAAATTAAAAAATATTAAAAAGTTTTTAGAAAATGATAAGCCATACCTTTTGGACATTAAGATGTCATATGATCATAATGTTTATCCAATAATACCAGCAGGAAAATCTTATGAGCACACAATCGGAGGTGAGTAATTATTGGAAGCAAAAAGAATTCTTTTGATTATGAAAAATAAACCAGGTGTTTTGAATAAAATATCTGGATTGTTTCAGAAAAGGGGAATAAATATTGAAAATATAACTGCAGGAGAGGGATATCCAGAAGAAACAGTTCGAATGACAATAACAGGTTTTTGGGATGAGTATACATTGAATCAAGTAATTGTACAAGCTGAAAAATTATTTGATGTTGAATTTATAAAAGCATTTTGTAAAGAGAGTGTTTTTAGAGAGTTGGTTTTAATAAAGGTCAAAGTTGATTCTAAAAGTCGACAAGAGTTACTTCAAATTTTAGATATTTATAGAGGATCAGTAGTAGATGTTGGACTTCATAGTTTGATTTTAGAGTTGACAGGGGATATAGGAAAAATAGATGGGTTTTTAAAATTGATTAAAAACTTTGAAATATTGGAGCTCGCCAGAACAGGTGTTTCTGGAATGACTAGAGGGATTGAGATTTAAAATAAAAAATAAAATTTTGAGGAGGAGAGTTATATGAGTTTATCAGGAAAAAAAGTTGTGGTATTTGGATATGGATCTCAAGGGCATGCACACGCACTAAATTTAAAAGAGTGTGGATATGATGTCAGTGTAGCTTTAAGAGAGGATAGTGGAAGTTGGGATAAAGCAGAGAAAAATGGATTCCAAGTTTTAAATTTGAAAAATGGAGCGGAAATTGCAGATGTAGCAATGCTTTTAGTACCTGATGAAAATCAACCGGAACTATATAAAAATTATTTAAAAGACGGACTTAAAGAGGGTGCCTTTTTAGGATTTGCTCACGGATTTAATATTCATTACTCACAAATTAATCCAAGAGAAGACTTAAATGTTTTTATGGTTGCCCCAAAATCTCCAGGGCACAAAGTTAGAGAGAAATTTTTAGAAAAAGAGGGAGTTCCAGCTTTAATCTCAATTTATCAAGATCCATCAAAAGAAACCTTGCAGTTAGCAAAAGATTGGGCAAAAGGCGTTTGTTTAGATTTAGGAGTTTTAGAAACTACTTTTAAAGAGGAGACTGAAACAGATTTGTTTGGAGAGCAAGCTGTTTTGTGTGGAGGATTAGTAGAACTTATGAAAGCAGGGTATGAAACTCTTTTAAATGCAGGGTATGATGAGAAGTTAGCATACTTTGAGTGTGTTCATGAGATGAAGTTAATAGTAGATTTGATTTATTCGAAGGGATTTGCGGCAATGAGAGAATCAATCTCTAATACGGCTGAGTATGGAGATTATGTAACTGGTAAAAAAATTGTTACAAAAGAGAGTAGAGAAAATATGAAAGAGGTTTTAGAGAATATTCAGAATGGAAGATTTGCAAAAGATTTTATCTTGGAAGGTCAGACTGGATATCCAATTTTAAAAACGATGAGAAATAGATGTAAAACTGATAAGATCGAGTTAGTTGGAAATGAATTGAGAGATATGATGTTTTCGAAAAAATAGTAAAAATTTGAAAATGTAAACAAAATGAAGTATGAATTTAAGGATAAAGAGTTTGTAATGGGGTGGAAAAAATCATAAACTGAAGAAAGACCAGATCATGAAAATGATTCGGTCTTTTTTCATAGATACTTCAATTATTTAAAGTTTTTACTTTAAAATTGCTTCAATGGTAAGTTGCATTTTCTCTCTTAGATTTGAATCCTCTAATAAAATAGTCGAAATTAAATCAAAGAGATACATAGTTGAGAATTGTGTATTTATAAAATCTCTTTTATTTATAAAATTAGATGCACAGATTAGAATTAAATTATCAGAAAAATCTTTTAAGCTACTATTAGGTAAACTAGTGACTCCAATTGTTTTAGCACCATTTTTTTGAGCTACTCTAAAAGAATTCACAAGTTCTTTAGTTTCTCCAGAGATAGAGATTCCAATAACAAGATCACTTTCTTTTAAAATGGCACTATTTATAATCATCATATGTGAATCCGTGATAGAAGAGACATTGAATCCCATTCTTAAAAGTCTTTGCATAAACTCTTGGGCACTTAAACCAGAACTCCCAACTCCATAGATATATATTTTTTTTGCGTTTTTAATATCTTCAATAACTTTTAGAATGAGTTCTTTATTAAGAAGTTGATTTGTTTTTTCAACAACCTCTGTATAATAATCGTGAACAGCAGAAAAGATATCCTCCTCTTTATTAGAAGAGTTTGCAGATTGAGTATTCAGCTTCATCTTCATTTGAACGAAACTCTCACAATTTATTTTTTTTGAAAATCTTGTAATAGTTGAGGTTGAAGCTCCAATAGCTTTTGATAAATTTGTGATAGATATATTTTCAATATTATTTTTATTTTCTAGGATATAGTTAGCAATCTCTTTTTCTTTAGAGGAAAAACTATTGTATTTTTGTTTTATTTCATAGATTACATCCAAAAAAGTACCTCCCATGGAATATGATAATATAATAGTATCACAAATATTTATTTAAAAAAACTGTTATTTGTATGATATAATTATTTTTGAGAAAGATTCTATTGGAGTGATTTATGGAAAAGAAAATAAGAGTAACATTACCAAAAAGAATAGCTGAAATATTAGAGAGTGATATTGAAGAATTTTTTATAAAAAAAAATACATTATTGAATTATCTATATGAAGAGTATGCAAAAGAGGATTATACAAAGCTAGAAGTTGAGGTTGATAAAAATGAAACTTCAGTTATACAGTTCAATTTAAACAAAAAAAATCTTAGAGGATATTATAACTTTTTAGAGGAAAACAGGATTCAAAATGAATCAGAATTTTTTAGAGAGATTTTAACTGATTACTCTGAAAATTGTAAAAAGAAAAGAGAGCTTTTCCTTTTCAAGGAAAAAGTGGAGAGAATTAATGATTCTATTGCCGAGAGAAAATTGATAAAAGTAAACTTCAGAGATGGTAAGAGCATTGAGGTTGAACCATATTTGATTGAGAGTTCTAAGTTAGAGGTTGCAAATTATCTGTTTTGTTATAATTTAAAAGAAAAATTGTGGAAAAATTATAGAATAAAATATATAGATTCAGTTTATACAAAAAATAGCAATTTTAAAATAAGAGATATCGATTTTGTTCAAAGGATGAAAGAGGATTTCGATCCATTTATTTCTTTTGGGAAAAAAGTAAAGATAAGATTAACAAACTCTGGAGAAAATCTGTTTAAAGAGCTTCAAACAAATCGGCCTAAAGTTATTCAAAAAAATTTAAATGAATATATCTTAGAGTGCTCTGAAGAGAAAGCTAAAAGATACTTTAGTTTCTTTTTAGATGAGGTAGAGATTTTAGAGCCGATTGAATTGAGAGAGTGGTTTAAAAATAAATACGAGAAAGCTTTAGAGCAGTATAAAAAATAAAGGAACCACGCTGAAAAAATTTCAGCAGGTTCCTTTTTTTATTAAAATTTAAAATTAAGACATTTTTTTTAGTTCGTCAAGAGAATAACCTAAAGAAACACCTTTATCCCATCTAATAATAGGAGTTTTAAATAGAACAGGACTTTCTAAAAGAAGTTCCTCAGTATCATAAACCATGTATTCTAAGTTTCTTTTTTTATATTCATTACTAGATTTATCTAATAGCTCTTCGATATCAAAATATCTTAAAAAAGTTTCTAATTCTTTTTTAGAAGGGGCTTTTTCAATAAGATCAATAAATTGAAACTTGATTACTCTCTCTTTAAAAAATCTTTGAACTTTTTTAGTTTCATTGCAGTTTTTTCTACCAAAAATTTGTATTATCATATCACACCTCTATATATCTCCATTTTCCCTGTCTAAATCTGTATAAACAAGCAATTCCTCTGTAAGTTAAATCTATAATCATAACCATCCAAGCACCATTCAATCCAAAGTTAAATACATAAAGGAAAAGATATGTCATAGGGATTCTTATAAGAAACATTCCTAAAGATGTTATCCAAAGAACAGATTTAGTGTCACCAGCACCTCTTAAAGCACCGCTTAAGACCATAGATACTGCAAGTATCGGTTGAGCTATTGAAACTATTCTAAGTGCAGAACTAGCCATAGGAACAATGTTTTGTTCTTTTGTAAACATAGATATAACAAATTTAGGGAATACCATAAAGATAAATCCAAATGCAGTCATAACAAACATAGCTAAAAACATGTTTAGATAACCAGCTTTTTTAGCATCTTGGTATTTTTTAGCTCCAAGATGTTGACCAACAAGAGCAGTTCCAGCAACTGAGAATCCCAATCCTAAATTGAAAGAGAATGATTCAGCTGTAAGGGCAATTTTATGTGCTGCATACTGAAGTGTCCCTAAGTTTATAACCATAGCTTCAAATATAAGCATTCCAATTCTAAATATACTTTGTTCACCAGCTGATGGCAACCCAACTTTTATAAGCCTTTTGCAAACCTCTTTTTTTATTTTGAAATCTTTTTTAGTTAAAGCAATGCAATAGTTTCTCTTATATATAATAAGGAAAGAGAAAATAAGTGTAACTACTCCTCTTGATATTGTAGTTGCAATTCCAGCTCCCAAAACTCCAAGATTTAATACAAAAATAAATATGTAGTTAAGAAGGATATTAGAGAAAATACTTATAGTGTTGTTAATCATTGGAATCTTTGATTTACTTATAGATCTAAACCCATAAGAGAAAATGATATTGAAACATAGGAATGGAATTCCTAAAGAAACAACTTTTAAGTAACTTAAAGCATCACCAATAGGTTGGTTTTTACTGATAAGTTCTAAAATGTTTTTTCCAAAAATGATAAATGCAACTGTGACAATAAGAGCGGCAGGAATTCCTAAAATTAAACTTTGACTCATGCCATCTCGAGCCTCAGAGTAGTTTTTAGCTCCGTATGCTCTACTAACCATAGCTGTAGTTCCAACACTTATAGCAAAGAATATTGGTATTACAGTTAAGATAGGTGCAGTTCCAAGTCCTACTGAAGCGATTGCTTCGGGACCTAGTCTTCCAACCATGATTAAGTCGAAGAAGCCAAGTAATGTTTGTACGAACATATCGACAATAGTAGGTAAAGCAATTGTAAAAATTGATAAAATCTCATTTTTGTTTTCTCTCCATAAAGAGCGAAGTTGTTTCAAAATAATCCCTCCAAATTTTCATTCTAAAGGGTATTATATATTAAAAAAACTAAAATTGATATATAAAATTTTTAGCAGGTAATTTTCTTTGAATAATACCATTTTCATATAACCAGTTTATATTATTTTCCCAAATATTTTCATTTTGATCTAAGAATTTGGCATTTTCAGTTTCCATAATTGGCAACAGAATCTCTAAGCTTTCTTTCTCAACAGTTTCACTCAGAGGAAACTGTTCTACAGCTTGTTTTGAAAGTAAAAGTTTTAAAGCTTCTTCGGGGTTGTTTTGCACGTCGTAGAATCCTTTTCTCATAGCCTTTAAAACTTTTTCATAGCTGTCTTTGTTTTGATTTAAAAGTTCTTCATTTGCAACTAAGATAAGTTCATAAGCTTGAGGAATACCAAAATTATCTATTAGGAAGTAATTTATATCAATTCCCTTCTCTTTTATAACAGGAACCTCGTGATTAACCATATTTCCGATTGTAAAATCAACTCTATTTGTTATCATTGCAGTTAGAAGCTCAAAGCCAACATCGATTATTTTTAGAGATTTAGGGTCTAAGTTTTTAAATTTCATCATAGAGTTAAGGTATGTTTCGGACAAGATACCACCGCTTGTTCCAGCAATTTTATTTTCAAAATCTTTAGGAGATGTTATATTTTTTTCTTTTAAAGAGATAACTGTATTTACAGATCTTTGAAGAACAGCTCCAAAAGATTTTATAGGAACATCTTCGTTTGTTTTCGCTATAACGACACTATTTAGATAAGATATTCCAATATCAGCTTTTTTTGCAGCTGGTAAAGTTAGAGAATCAGATGGCGAAGATGGATATATAATATTAAGTTTTATTCCTTCCTCTTCAAAATATCCCTTTTCAATTGCAGTATATAAAAAAGAGTGAACAGCATTAGGATACCAATCTAAAATTATAGAAACTTCTTTCAAATCTTTAGTTTTTTCTGAATTTTTTGAGTTACAACTTAAAAATAGAGTTGTTAAAATAAATAAAGTCAGTAGTTTTTTCATTATTTTCTCCTCCAATGTAAAATTTTATTTTCTAAACTAGTAATCATTCTAACCAAAATAATTGCTAAAAGAGAGATGATTACAATAGGAGCAAATACTCCAGCTCCATCAAGTTGAGACATCATTCTTTTACTGAAATATCCAAGTCCAGAAGTAGCTCCAAGCCATTCACCAATTGCAGATCCTATTAAAACTAAAGGAACACTCATCTTTAAAGCTGAGAAAAAATTTGGAAGTGCTCTAGGTAGTTTCAGTTTGAAGAAAATCTGTATTTTTGTAGCTTTTAAGCTTTTGAAATAATTAATCTCATCTTTTTCGATGTTTTGGAATCCGTTGTATATAGTTATGGTTATTGGGAAAAATGAGATTATTACAGAAACAATAACTTTACTCCAAATAGAATAACCAAACCATAAGATGAAAATAGGTGCTAAAGCTGTGATTGGAATAGTTTGACTCGTGACAATCAAAGGATAGATCGAGTCATAAACTATCTTATTAAAATCCATAGCAATAGCCAAAGTAACTCCTAATATTAAAGTCAAGATAGATGCAGTAACGGCTATTGTTAAAGTAGCGGGTAGATGAGTCAAAAAAAGACTCTCTTTTAAAGTCCATATTTTAATAAGAATATTTAAAGGAGTTGGAAGAATATATGCTTTATTTATAGCTTTTCCTAAAACCTCCCAGCACATAAAAAATATTAGTATAGACAGTGTTCCAGGATTAAATTTTTTCATTGTCAACTCCCTTCACAGATGTTAGAATCTCTTTTTTTAACTTTGCTTTTTCCTCAAATGTCATATTTTTAGGAACTGTAAACTCATCAAATGATGAAATTGGTTTTTCCTTACAAACTAATATACGATTAGATAAAAACATAGCCTCGTCAATATCATGAGTAATAAAGATCATACTTTTTTGAAGAGTAGTTAGACTATTTAGAAGCCACTTTTGTAAATCTTCACGAGTGATGGCATCAAGAGCAGAAAATGGCTCATCTAAAAGTAAAAGCTCTCCTTTGTTCATAAGAGTTCTTATTAAAGATATACGCTGTTTCATTCCACCAGAAAGTTCATCTGGATAGTTGTCAGCATAGGATAAAAGATTAAATCTTTTTAAAAGATTTAAAGCGTTTTCTTTTTCTTTAATCAGATCACCCTTTTCAATCTCAATTGGAAGAAGAATATTTTGAAGAATGGTTCTCCAAGGTAGCAAAGTATCCGACTGAGGCATGTACGAGATACTATTTATAGATATATCTCCGTTAGTTGGAGTTTCAATATTTGCTAAAAGTTTTATGATGGTTGATTTTCCACAACCACTGCCACCAACTATACTGATAAGTTCGTTATTCTTAACATTAAATGATAGATTTTTTAAAATCGGAAGTTCATCATTATAATTAAAAGTAAGATTGCTAACATTAAGAATATCCATTTTAATGAGACCCCTTATATGACATATCCCAGAATTTATACTCGTAGATACTACAGTTGATAAATATAGTTTTTAGATGCTCTTTCTCTTCTTCAGAGATATTTGCACAATATTTTTCAACAATTTCAATATTCCAATTTGTAAGTTCTTCATAGGTAGATGATGAATATGTTTTAATCCAATCCCCATAAAAATCTTGCTCGATTCCATAAAGTTCTTTTAATTTATCACCAATCATTTTATAACTCCACATACATGAAAGAGCAGCAACAGCAATCTCTTTTATATCTCCACAATGTGAAACTGAAAGCATATAACTAGTGTAAGATACATTATCTAAAGTTGGTTTCACTCTCGAAATATCCTCTTCAGTAATGCCTAATTTTTTCATATAAACTCTATGTATTCCCATCTCAGAGTTTAAGATTCCATCTGTAAGTTTTGCAAACTTTTTCATATCATTTTCATTTTTACTTTTTATAACTCCTAGAGCAAAAAGTTTTGCATATTCTAAAAGGTATAGGTAATCCTGAATAATATAAAACTTAAATTTTTCTTTGTCTAAACAGTTTTCTCCAATCTCTTTTACAAATGGATGCTCGTAGTAGCTATCCCAAATATCTTTTGCACTTAAATATAACTCTTTTGAAAACATAAAATCCTCCTGTAAAATTCTTTAAAATAAAAAAAGCTATTTTCCAAAAAATTAGGA
This sequence comes from Cetobacterium sp. ZWU0022, assembly GCF_000800875.1. NCBI lineage: Bacteria > Fusobacteriati > Fusobacteriota > Fusobacteriia > Fusobacteriales > Fusobacteriaceae > Cetobacterium > Cetobacterium sp. ZWU0022. Next base: position 11,091 of record NZ_JRJZ01000089.1, on the reverse strand, counting down.
AAATAGCTTTTAGAACACAATTATAGAAGATAAATGTGTGTTAAGACTACTTCCCTACGCTAGTATTAACTAGATCAGGTTCTAAGGGTAAAATCTCAGCCCGAAGGCACCCCTAGTAGTTTATAAATTATTTAATTATTAGAACGGGAATTCGTCCTCATCGAAAGATGATCCACCGAAGTCATCTTTTGATGGTGCCTCAGCAGCTCTTGGTGCTGAGTATGATGGTGTTGGTGCGAAGTCGTTTGATGGAGAAGCCTCTCCTCTTCCTTCAACAAACTCCATACTTTCAACTAGTACATCGTAACTAGTTCTTTTTTCTCCATTTACTTCATATCTATTCATTTGAAGTCTACCGTTAACAGCAACTTTTCTTCCTTTTCTTAGGTACTCACCAATAAGTTCAGCTGTCTTTCCGAAAGCGACACAGTTGATGAAATCTGCTTCACCTTTAGAAAAAGGTCTGTCAACAGCTAAGCTAAATCTTGAGTAAGCTTTACCACTTTGTCCAAATTTAAGTTCAGGATCTCTAGTTAAACGTCCGATTAATACAACTAGATTCATAAATACCTCCTATATTTTAGTTTATACATTCAAATTATAACAGAAAAATAGAAAAAATAATATTTATTTATAAAATAATTTTTTTTATAAAGGTAGTCTGTATGGTATAATAATATGAAAAATGTAAAAAGAATGAAAGGGGATAAAGATGAAAAAAGCAGTTTTATTAGATGTAAGTGCAATAATGTACAGAGCTTTTTATGGAAATCTTAATTTTAGAACTAAAAATGAGCCGACAGGAGCAGTTTATGGATTTATAAATACACTATTAAGTGTAATAAACCAGTTAGAACCTGATTATATAGGAGCTGCGTTTGACGTTAAAAGAGCGACTCTAAAAAGAAGTGAGATGTTTAAGGATTATAAAGCAAAAAGAGATGCAGCCCCTGAGGATTTAGTAGTTCAAATTCCAAGAATAGAGGAACTTTTAGATTGTTTTGGAATAAAAAAATTTAAAATAGATGGCTATGAAGCAGATGATGTACTTGGGAGCTTGGCTAAAGATTTAGCAGCGAAAGGAATTGAGTCGTATGTGATAACAGGAGATAAGGATTTATCTCAAATTTTAAACGACCATGTAAATATAGCTCTTTTAGGAAAGGGAGATGGCGGAGGTTTAAAAATACTTAGAACTGAAGCAGATGTAATCGAACAGCTAGGTGTAAAACCAGATATGATACCTGATCTGTTTGGATTAATTGGAGATACGAGTGATGGAATACCGGGTGTTAGAAAGATAGGGTCAAAAAAAGCTATACCTATGTTAGAAAAATATGGTCATTTAGAGGGAATATATGAAAATATAGATTCGTTAACAGAACTTCCAGGGATTGGAAAATCATTAATAAATAATTTAATTGAAGATAAAGAGATGGCGTTTTTAAGTAGAGAGTTAGCTACTATCCAATATATACATTTGGATTTAAAAGATGAAGAGTTAGAATATAAAAGAGATAATGTAAGATTGCTGGAGTTCTTTAAGATGTTAGAGTTCAAATCTCTGATAAAAAAGTTAGGACTTGAAAATCTAGTAAATACAGAAACTTCACAAATCTTATCTGAAGAAAAAACTGAACCACAAATGACATTGAATATAGAGCCAGAGAAAGAGAAGGTTGTAGCTTCGACTCCGGTAAGTGGCGGAATGCAGTTAGGATTATTTAATTTTACAGCTCCAGCCCAAACAACAGTTTCGGATGAAAAAGGATTTTTCGTTTTAAAAGGTGAAGAAATTTTTAAAAAGTTATCTTCTAATGAGAAAGTAGCAATCTATCTAGGAGATAAAGGAGTAGCAGCTTCTTTAAAAAGTAGAGATTACTATTTACCACTAGATGATAGTGAGAGTATTGACTCGTTTAAAAAACTATTAGAATCAGATACTCAATTTATATCTTACGGATTTAAGAATATTTTAAGAAAAGGTTACTCTATAAAAAATATGGAGTTTGATACAATGTTAGCCTATCATCTTTTGACATCTCAAACTAGAGAAGAGATTGAGGTTATGTTAAGAAATGTTATAGAGGAAGATGTTGAGAAATATTCAGATGTATTTGGAAAAACCAAAATAGATGAGATATCAAATGAAGAGTATGGGAAATTTTTAGCTAAGAGAACTCGAGGAATGTTATTAGCATATCCAGAGCTTTTAAAAGAACTAAAACATAATAATCTATACGAAGTACTGAAAGAAACAGAGATGCCTCTAATAAAAGTATTAGCAGCTATGGAGATAGAGGGAATAAAAATATGTCCAGAATATTTTGCAGAGTATAGCTCTGAATTAGAAAAAAAATTAGAAGGTTTAACTAATAAAATATATGAGGAAGCAGAAGGTGAGTTTAATATTAACTCTCCAAAACAATTGGGCGAAGTTTTATTTATCAATCTAAATATCCCACCTGTAAAGAAAACAAAAACAGGATTCTCAACAGATAGTGAAGTTTTAGAAAAATTAGATGAACAAGGTTATCCAATAGCTAAATATATTTTAGAATATAGAAAGTTAAGTAAGTTAAAATCGACATATGTAGATCCACTTCCTAAGATGGCAGATGAGAACAATAGATTACATACAACATTTAATCAAACAGGAACAGCAACAGGAAGATTGTCATCATCAGATCCGAATCTTCAAAATATACCTGTTAGAACAGAAGAGGGAATGAAGATAAGAGCTGGTTTTGTAGCTAAAGAGGGCTGCGTACTTTTAGGTATAGATTACTCTCAAATCGAATTAAGAGTTTTAGCGGAGATATCACAGGATGAAAACTTGATAAAAGCTTATGCTGAAAACTTAGATTTACACAGTTTAACCGCTAGAAAATTGTTCCAATTGTCAGATGAAGAGAGTGTATCGAGAGAGCAAAGAGATGCCGCGAAAACAGTAAACTTTAGTATAATATATGGAAAAACAGCATTTGGATTATCTCAAGAGTTAAAGATAACTCCGAAAGAAGCTTCTGATTATATCAGTAGATATTTTGAGCAATATCCTTCAGTGAAGCATTTAGAAAAAGAGATTATATTGTCTGCTGAAGAAAATGGATATGTTGAAACATATTTTAAAAGAAAAAGAATAATAGATGGAATCAATTCAAACAATAGAGTTATAAAAAGTCAGGCTGAAAGAATGGCTGTAAATACAGTTATCCAAGGAACGGCTGCTGAGGTTTTAAAAAAGGTTATGATAAATTTATACAATCTTTTAAAAGATAAAAATGATATTCATATGTTACTTCAAGTACACGATGAACTTATATTTGAAGTGGAAAAAGATAAAGCCTTAGAGTATAAAACTGAAATAGAGAAAATAATGAGAGAAAGTATAAAATTCTCTAAAGTAAAACTAGAGGTAAATAGCTCTATAGGACAGAATTGGTCTGAAACAAAGTAGGAGGAAAGATTGTGTCGTATACTTATAAAGTAAAAAATGAGATACTTCATAGGTGTGAACTATCAGAAGATGAAAAGTACGCTGAAATAAGAGCGATACTCTTATTGAAACACGCCATAAATGAGAATAGTATAGAGTTAAAATTAGAAAACAAAGAGATAGCAGAAAGAATATATTCAATGCTGAGAGAGTTAACAAAGTTAAAGATATTTATAAAGTTCTCTAAAAGTAAAAAATTTGGAGAGCATAATACATATGTAATAAATATACCATCTCAACCGGGTGTAAAAAAATTTGTAGATGATTTAGATAAATATAGTTTACACAGTGATAACACAGATGAAACAATAGAAAAAGGATTTATAAGAGGAATGTTTTTGGGATGTGGATATATAAAATCTCCTGAGAAAGAGTATGCTTTAGATTTTTTTGTAGATAATGATGAGTTAGCTGATGATCTGTATAATCTTTTAATAAAAATGGAGAAAAGAGCATATAAAACCATCAAAAGAAATAAACCTTTAGTTTATATGAGAAATGCCGAAGATATTATGGATATAATAGTTTTGATAGGATCGATGAAAGAGTTTTATAACTATGAAGAAACTACTATGATTAAAGATTTAAAGAATAAAACCATCAGAGAGATGAACTGGGAAGTTGCTAATGAAACGAAAACATTAGACACAGCTAGAAAACAGATAAAAATGATAAATATAATTGGAAATAGGATGGGATTAAATAATCTTAGTCCTGTTCTTGAAGAGATTGCCTTTTTGAGATTGGAAAATCCAGAGGCTTCTTTACAAGAGTTAGCAGAAATAATAGGAATATCTAAATCTGGAATAAGAAATAGGTTTAGAAGATTAGAAGAGATACATAATGAACTTTTAGAAAAAGAGAGAGAAGCATAAGGGGAGTACTATGAAGATAATAGACGATATTTTGCTAACTGAAGAAAAATTTGGAGATGTTTATGTTGCTATAGGAGCTTTTGATGGGATTCATATGGGTCACAGAGAGTTGATATCTAAAGCTGTCGAAAAAGCAAAAGAAAATGGAGGGAAATCGGTAGTATTTACCTTTTTGAATCATCCTTTAGAGATTACAAATAGCATTAAAGCACCTAAATTGATAAGTTCTTTAGATGAAAAGATTCATATAATAAAATCTTTAGGTGTAGATTATTTAATTTTACAACCTTTTACTAAAGAGTTCTCAAGTATGAGTCCTGAGCAATTTGTAAAAACAGTTCTTAAAAATACTTTGAATACAAAAGAGATTTATGTGGGATTCAATTTTTCTTTTGGAAAAGGTGGAAGAGGAACAGTTGGGAATTTAAAAGAGTTTGCTAAAGTTTTGGATATTGAAGTAAATGTTATAGAACCTGTAAAATTAGAGGAACAGATAATAAGTTCGACTTTTATAAGAGAGATGTTAGCGACTGGGAATCTAGATATCGCTAATAGATGTTTAGGGCAGCCATTTTTGATTATTGGCGAGGTTGTTCACGGAAGGAAGTTGGGGAGAATTATGGGGTTCCCAACAGCTAATTTGAAAATTCTAAATAAAATATATCCTCCGTTTGGAATATATGGAGGTAGAGTTAGAATAGAAGGTGAAGAGAGTAGTTGGAATGCTGTTATCAATATCGGAAAAAATCCAACACTGAAACCTGATGAGAGAAGTATCGAGGTACATATATTGGACTTTGATAGAGATATATATGGGAAAAGAATATATGTGTCGTTAATGGAGTTTTTAAGAGAGGAAAAAAAATTTAATTCGATGGATGAGTTAAAAGAAACAATAAAAAATGATGTTCTGAATTGGAGAGCTAAGGTTAAGGTAATAGAGGATGGAGATAGTATTAAAGATAGATAATTTTGAAGGACCGTTGGACCTTTTATTACATCTTATAGAGAAGAAAAAAATGAAAATATCTGAAATAAAAATATCTCAGATTATAGATGAGTATCTTCAATTTATAGAAAAAGCACAGAGTGACAATTTAGGTATAAAGGTAGAATTTTTAGAGATCGCTTCAGAACTCTTAGAAATAAAAGCTGTATCGATATTGAGTGTAAATAAAGAGGAAGAGAAAGAAAAGGATTTAAAAAGAAGACTAGAGGATTATAAAGTATTTAAAGAAGTAGCAACAGTTATAGCAACTATAGAGTGTGAATACAATATAGCTTATACAAGAGGAGAGGGAAGAAAAATCACCAAAAATATCCCGAAAGAGTTTGATTTGACAACTTTGAAACTCCAAGATGTTTTCAATAGCTATGTTAAGTATCTTCCTAAAGATGAGGAATATTTAGAGATTGAAGTAGAGAAAAGATACTCTTTAAAAGAGGAGATGGATAGAATAAAGGTGATACTTTATTCAGCAGAGAAAACTGTAGTAGATCTTTTTAGAAGAGCAGAGAATAGGACACATTTAGTTTATATATTTTTAGCGATATTAGATTTATATAGAGATGGAATTATATCAATAGAGGGTGAAGGTAGCTTAAAACTCTTTAGGAGGGACTAAGTTGGAATATAATTATAAAATATATACTCCGGAGCGGTATGCTTTAAGTATGGCAAAAGTATCGCTAGAAAAATGTTTAGAAAAAATTTCGAATGAGAATTTTTTAGATATAAAAATAGTGGATATCTCTTGTGGATCAGGAAATCTTCTTTTAGCTATGTTAGAAGAGTTGTTGAAAACTTCTAAAAAGATATTTGGAGAATATAGATATAGCGAAAAGTGGTTAACAGGGTATGATATAGACTCAAAAGCATTGAATATATTAAAGAAAAGAGCGGAGGCTCTTTTCTTTAAATATGGAATAGATGGAGAGTTAAACTTAAAAGAGTGTGATTCACTTTATGAGATTATAGATGAAAAGTATGATATTGTTATTGGGAATCCACCATATTTAGGCGAAAAAAACCACAAAGAAGTTTTTCATACAATAAAAGAAACAGATTTTGGAAAAAAATATTATAAACCCAAAATGGATTACTTCTATTTTTTTATTGAAAAAGGAATAGATATTTTAAAAGAGGATGGGATTTTAGTTTATTTGACAACAAATTATTGGTTGAAGGCTGATAGTGCTGAAGGTTTGCGAGAAAAGTTGAGGCTAGAGGGAGAGTTTTTTAGAATTGAAAACTATAGTCACTCTATATTTAAGGATGCGATAGGACAACACAATATCATATTTTATTGGCAGAAATCTAAAAGAAATAGCGAAGTTTTTATACAAGATGATGAAATAGAATATACGATTGAGCAGAATAATATTTTTGCCCAGGAGCACAGTAAAATAATTTTAATACCACCGTTTTGTAAAAAAAATATCGAGAAGATAAGAGGCAACAGTAATAAAACATTGGGAGAGTTATTGAATGTAAATCAAGGTATAGTTAGTGGAGCAGATAGAGTTTTTGTTTTTAATGAGTACAAAGAGGAGTTTAAAAAATATTTAAAACCTTTTTACAAAAATAAAGATATAGGAAAATATGAGGTTTCTAAAAAACCACCGTTTTGGATAATATATTTGAATGGAAAATCAGAGCTCGATGATAAATTGATGAACTATCTTTTAGAATATAAAGGTAAATTATCTTTGAGAAGAGAGGTTGTCAATAATAGAATAAATTGGTGGGAGCTCCAATGGGCAAGAGATGAGGAGATATTTTTAAAACCCAAAATTGTTGTTAGACAAAGATGTAAAACAAATAACTTTGGATATACAGAAGATCCTTTTTATAGTAGTGCTGATGTATATTATTTGACGGCTAAAAATCCAGAGATAAATTTATTTTATATTCTTGGTTATTTAAACTCGAAAGTTTTTTATTATTGGTTTAATTATATCGGTAAGAAAAAAGGAAAGAATTTAGAGTTTTATTCAACCCCTTTAAAAGAGTGTCCGTTGTATTATCCAAATGAAGAGAGTGAGATCAAGGTGATTGTTGATTTAGTTAGAAAACAACTTGAGAGTTATAGTGAAGATATTCAAAAAGAGATAGATCTTTATTTTAGTAAGATTATGAATATAGATATAAGGGAGGAGCAATGAGCTCCTCCCTTTAGTTTTATTTTATGATTTTAATTATAATGCTTTTATGTCATTAGCGATAAATTGTGCTTTAGCACCAAATATAGCTTGAACTCCATTTTGTCCAACTTTTAAAACTCCAGAAGCTCCTAATCTTTTTAACTCAGCGTCATTAACGATTGAAGAATCTTTAACTTCAAGTCTTAATCTTGTGATACAAGCATCAACAGAGATTATGTTTTCTTTTCCACCAAGAGCAGCAAGAACTAAAGCAGCTAATTCACTTCCTTCAGCTTTTGGTGCATCATCAAGATCAGATCCAACTTCTCTTCCAGGAGTAGCTAAATTGAACTTTCTAATGAAGAATCTGAATCCGAAGTAGTAAATAACAGAGAATCCTAATCCAACAACGATAACCATTGGCCAGTTAGTTTTGAATCCTTCAGTTCCAGGTAAAACACCGAACATGATATAGTCAATAACTCCACCAGAGAATGTCATACCAATTCTAACTTTAAACATATTCATTAACATGAATGATAATCCTGCGAATACACAGTGAATTCCATAAAGGATTGGTGCAACGAATAGGAACGAGAACTCTAAAGGTTCAGTTATTCCAGTTAAGAATGAAGTAAGAGCAGCAGAGAATAGAATTCCAGCAGCCATTTTCTTGTTTTCAGACTTAGCTTCGTGATACATAGCAAGAGCAGCAGCAGGTAATCCAAACATCATGAATGGGAACTTACCAGTTAAGAACTTACCAGCTCCAGCGTAAGTAGCTGAATCGAATGAGTGAACTCCATCTTTAAACATTGCGAACCAAATTGCTTGGTCTCCGTTAACAATTTGTCCAGCAGCATTTGTATATTCCCCAAATTGGTACCAGAATGGTGAGTAGAAAATGTGGTGTAATCCGAATGGGATTAACGCTCTTTCTGTTATACCAAATAGTAATGTAGAAATATTTGTATTTGTCTCATTAGCTAAGAAAGAAAGTTGAGCAAGTCCAGCTTGAACTGGTTGCCAGATGTAAGGCATTGCTAAACCTACTAAGAAAGCAAGAACAGCAGTCATAATAGGAACTAATCTTTTACCAGCAAAGAATCCTAAGAAAGCAGGTAATTCTGTTCTATAGAATTTTTTGTAACAGATAGCAGCGATGATACCAGCGATTAATCCTCCGAAAACTCCAGTTTGAAGAGTAGGGATTCCTAAAACTTCAGCGAAAGCTGGGTTTCCAGCAGCGATTCCATTAGCGGCATCTGTAAGTGATCCCATAGTTGTGTTCATTATTAATAAAGCAACAATAGCAGCAAGTGCAGCGATTCCGTCTCCTCCAACAAGACCGATAGCAGCTCCTACAGCAAATAATAGTGGTAAGTTACCAAATATTATTCCCCCAGCTTGCTCCATTAAAGGTATTCCTAATTTGTTTCCAGCAGCAAGGAATATACCAGCAGCTGGTAGAATTGCAACCGGTGTCATTAAAGCTTTACCGATTTTTTGAACTTCAGCAAATAATTTCATAAAACTCCTCCATATATTATATTGTGATAATAAAGAATCATTAAGTCACTAAAAGAATACATTTTATTTTGAAAAAAGTCAAGAAAATTATCAAAATAAATGAGCCTTTTTTTTACGCATCATTTGTGTTATAATTTAACAAAAGAATTTAAAAGGGAGTAAGTTGGGTATGCAAACGGATGAAAAAAATAGAAAATATAAGATACTTGAACCCTTTTTTAAGAAGGAGAAAAAGCTTAGAGATATAGAGAAAGAAACTCAAATATCTTATGCAACACTTAAAAGATGGGTAAGTCAGTACAAGGATTCTGGAGAAAAAGGATTGACCAAAAAAATAAGAGCTGATAAGAACACATTTAAGAAGGTTAACGAAGACGTTTTAGTTCATTTGAAGGCTCTATATAAGGAGTATCACTCTTTACCAGTTACAAAGTTATATGAAAAAGCTAAAAATACTCTTAATTCATATAATAGTATGATAAGTTACCCAACCTTTTTTAGAATAATAAATAACTTAGATGAGAATATAAAACAAAACTCTATAAAATCTGTAAAAAAAGATCAAGTATATGAATATGCTATTATACAAAAAGCAGTACCTATTCCTTTTTTTAATAATAAAAATAAGATTTTTTACCTAACAATATTTTACAATAAAGAAAACTATAAGATGATTAATTTTCTTTTTGAAGAAAAAAAAAGAGATTTAAAAAATCTATTTAATTTTATAAGAGAAAGTATTATAATTGAAGGAGCCTATCCTAAAAATATATCTTTAGATTTTAAGATAGATGGTGTATCGAAGAGTTTATTAAGAAGTGTATTTTTTGAAACAAAAATAAATATTATTCAAGAGGAAGCAGATGAAAATATGCTTGGTTTTGTAAGGTATATAGATACAGATATTTTAAAAGAGTTCAATAGAGAAAAATTAATAACTTTAGACAAAATAAGTAGCTTTATAAAAAAGTATCTTTTTATAGAGATAAATGAAAATAAAAAACTTTTACCAGAAGATATAAATAAACTTTTATATTTTTTAAATAAATATAAAAGAAAAATATATAATAATGGAGTAAGAGTGAAAAATAACTTATATAATAGCCCAACTTTAAAAGAGTACGAAGGAAGTATAGTAGATGTTTTTTATAATGAATTTTTAAAGGAAAGTGTAGATATATATCAAAAGGATAAGTTTATAGATAGTGCTAAATTAATAAAAGAATACTAGGAGAGATTATGGTAAAGAATTTTTTAAAAGGAATTGTAATAGGAATAGCTAATGTGTTACCGGGAGTTTCAGGAGGTACATTAGCAGTAGTGTTAGGAATTTATGATAAATTGACAGAAGCGGTGGGAAACTTTTTAACAGCTTCAATGGAGAAAAAGATAGAATATGCCAAATTTTTAGCTCAAATAGGAGCAGGAGCAGTTTTAGGAATAGTTGCTTTTGCAGGAATTATTTCTAAGATGTATGAGTTATATCCTAAAGGAACAACAGTAGCGTTTTTATTTTTAATTCTACCATCAATTCCAGTTATTTTAAAAGGAGAGAAATTTTTTAAAAAAGAAAATTTAATAGCCTTCTTTAGTGGAGTGGCTTTTACAGGAATTTTTATGTTTTTAACAAAAACATTAGCAGGAGAGGAAGTTGTTAGAACAGCTCAGACAGCTTTTACAGCAGGGTATGGAGTGAAACTATTTTTCTGTGGTATAGTAGCTGCTGGAGCAATGGTAATTCCAGGAATTTCAGGTTCACTACTATTAATATTGTTAGGAGAGTATTATAATGTTTTGGGATATATAAAAAGTTTTGCAATATTACCACTGATATTTTTTGCTGCTGGAACAGGAATTGGATTAGTTTTAGTTGCGAAAGGAATAAATATTCTTTTAAATAAATATAGAAGTTATACATTAAATTTCATTGTTGGAATAATAGTAGTATCATTGATTGAAATTATCCAAACGTTATTCATATAAAGTAACTACTCAGCTAGTAACTAATAAAGTTTAATAGGAAAGATACTTTTTTCAAATTAA